>JAKFDY010000408.1:0-7340 GCA_036675885.1 Lacibacter sp.
TTTCAAACACAGTTTAGCAACAAGGTGGCTGCAAACAAACCTTCGAACAATTGAAACAGGATCAGTATCGATTTTGCATAGAATCAAGTCTTTATGGTTCACAATGAGTTTGCAAAAGTTGGGGTTTGCTGAAAAAAGCAAAGGTGTTCCGGCATTGCTGTTCTGCTAATTTCTGTTTCTTCTTTTTTCGCTAGTGAAATAAGTTGGGTCATTTAATTTGTATTGCTATCCTTTTCCTGGTTAACCAATGCTGCCTGCACAATTAAATACTGTGCAAAAGCATAAGTGAGCATTACGCATAAACTCAACAGAAAGTGAGTCCTGGCAAACAGGTTAACAGCAAGCAGCGAATCGGAAATTACAAACAGTAATGCGCCAATGAGGAAGAGCGTAGCGGCATTATCAACCAGTTTTCGTCTTGTATTGATCGCCAGTAGTAACATGGTACCAATTGTAATACCGTAAACAGTAACAGGTATTTTTAATGCATCAAGAAAGGGGTAGAGTTGCCACAGGAAAATAACAATGTATACTAATACCGGGATGCAGATCAATGGTTGCAATTGCACTATTCCTTTTTTGCCTTTTCCCGTTTTAATAAAGTAAACAATGTAAAACACATGAGCCAGCAGAAAGGAAATCAAACCGGGAATAAACATTCCTTTCAGCTGCAACAATACATCGCCTGACCATGAAAGAAACAATGCAACCAGTATAAGATAGAAGAATGTTCCGCTTCGTTTAACAGATGCTGTATAAAAGCCCAGCATCAATAATGGCATCAGCAATGGTTTGGTAAACCATCGTAACTGTGGCTGATCAAAATAAATGAATAACAACTCCAGCACTACAACAACAGCATAAGTACCGAAAATAATTTTCGACTGTTGTTTCATGTACTGATTCTTACTTAATGAGTTTTGGTTTCCAGAGATAGAACCTGCGCAGTGAATCCATCACATAAGCAGTATCACTCAAAGGCCTGTTCACCGGTAAAATTACCTGGTAAGTAGTGCTGTCTTTCACATTGAGCTGTACATCAAACCCACGTATTTTAAGAGAGGCAATCCGTTTATCAGCAAGTGATTTTGATTTGTATTGATCAATAAGTAATTGAAAACTGCCACTGGTTGTTACCGGCTGTACAGTTGTGCTGAGAGGTTTTGTTGTATCAGGTGCAGCCGTTGAATCTGATACAGGTATTTGTGCAGCTGTATCCGGCTTTTGAGCAGTTGTATCAACAGGAGTAACCTGTTCAACAAAATTAGCTTCCGGTTCAGGTGCTTTTTCTTTTTTTGGAATAGCTAAATACACAGCCCATCCAACAAGTACCAATGCCACAATGATCCCAAAAATGATGATCGGCTTTTTTGAACTCTTCCGCTCTTCATGAGAAAAATCAATTTCTTTTTCACCGTCAGCTAATACTGTACGATCACGCACATGATCGGTATTAATGGAGTCGATTTTTTCCAATGCAGGACTGCCTTGCTCAAATGTAAACTGGTTATCTTTTGTTTTATTGATGGAGCCGATGCCTTTAATGGGGAAAGGTTTACCAATATTGATCAACTGCATGCCATTGCTTACATACGATTCAAGATCGCTCATGGCCAACGGTTTCATTTTACCTGTTTGTTGGATCAGGAACTGTAGTAAACTTTCATCTATAACGGCATTACGGTTGCTGGTAAACGAAATGGTATCGGCAGGCCACCCTTCTTCTTTCAGATCGTAGATGTTTACGGAAGGATTCAGATCAAAACGGCCAAGCCCGGGGAGTGTAAGTGTTTTCTCCTTGTACAAATACTGAGATAATATTTCCTGGATTTTCACGGATAATTTTTTTCAAACATACTTAAAAACCAGCTTTTATCATAGAAATAGAATAGTCAGGTTCTGAATAAGCCCGTTTAAGGGGCAAAGCCAGTGATTTTACTGTTTCCGCAAATCTTCGTTAAAGAAGACATAGGGCTGAGCGCTCTTGCTTACATTTGCAAAAAAAACAACAGCATGCTTTCGGCAGAGGAAAAGGAATTTATGCAGTGGTGGGAGCAAAACCGTAACAAGGAAAAAAGACTCTTAAGTCAGCTCACAATAGGGTTACCATTAGGTCTGGCATTTGGTTTTCCGATTTTGCTGAGCGTAATGTTCAGGGGCTGGTACAAAAACATGCCTTATGTATCCGGCTCGCAATTGACCATTATCCTGATTGCTGTATTGCTGGTGGTGGTGTTCTATGCTATTTTCAAGATGCGTTTTAAATGGGAGATGAATGAACAGCGTTATCATGAACTGAAGCAAAAATTGGAGACAGAGGCAACGATAACTGAAAACAAATTGTCTTAAACAGATATGAAACAACGAAACATGAAACTTATTGCAGCTGTTTTTATTACAGCTATTTTAATCAGTGCCTGTAAGAAAAAAAAGGATGAAGGTTGTACTTCAACTCCAGGGACAACCGTTGCAACCGCAGCGCAGGAAAAAGTAGTAACAGATTATTTAACGGCCAATAGCATTACTGCGGTAGAATTAGAGAACAGTGGTTTGTATTATGCCATTGATGCGCAGGGCGCAGGTACCAAACCGGGCATGTGCAGTACAGTTGTTGCAAAATATAAAGGCCAGCTTGAGAATGGAACTGTATTTGATCAAACAACAGGTACAAACACCGCAGCGTTCACGTTAGGACAAACCATTGAAGGTTGGAAAAGAGGAATTCCGCTGATCGGTGTGGGTGGTAAAATACGGTTGTATATACCTTCATCACTGGGTTATGGTGAAGCAGGGAGGTACGACTCAAATACTGGTTTATGGGTAATTCCGCAGAATGCGATGTTAATTTTTGAAGTAGAGATTACAGCCATTTATTAAGATAGAATTTATTGAAGGCTCCCCGATTATTATCGGGGAGCTTTTTTGTTTATGTACTTTTGTAAAAACTCAATCGCTTGTCGTACGAACCTATTTCTGTTTTTGATATGTTTAAGATCGGCGTTGGCCCATCCAGCAGTCATACACTTGGGCCGTGGCGTGCCGCTCAGCGTTTTGTACAATCAATTCAAACAATACAACCGTTAGAGCAGGTGGCAAGTGTGCGTGTATTGCTCTATGGTTCATTGGCGAAAACAGGCAAAGGTCATGGAACTGATGTGGCTATTCAGCTGGGTTTATGCGGAGAAGATCCTGTAACATTTGATGTAAATGCAATTGATGCACGCATCAAGGATATTGCTGACATGAATGAGCTTCTGTTGGGTGGTAAGCATGAAGTAGCTTTCGATCCAAGAGCGGATATTGATTTTTTGATGACAGAGAGTTTACCGTATCATCCCAACGCTGTTACATTTCTTGCTTCTTTTAACGATGGCACTTCTGTTGCTGAAACCTGGTTTTCCATTGGCGGTGGTTTTGTGGTAAAAGAAAATGAACAAACTACCGGCCATGCGCAGGTGCAGTTACCTTTTCCTGTTGATACAGCCAAAGATATTTTGCACTGGTGCATGAAAACAGGCATGAGCATTAGTGAAGTGGTGATGGAGAATGAAAATGCCTGGCGTAGCGAAGAGGAAACAAAACAAGGCGTACTCAACATCTGGCGTGTAATGCATGAGTGTATGTACAAAGGTTGTCATACAGAAGGATATTTACCCGGAGGCCTGAATGTGAAACGACGTGCTGCAGGATTGAATAAAAAATTGCTGCAGCAAAAGCAGTACAATAATTTTCAGGAATGGGTGGAGACGATCCGCAGCGGCGGTAACGATTTTAAATATACACTCGATTGGGTGAGTTGTTTTGCGTTAGCTGTAAATGAAGAGAATGCTTCATTCGGTCGGGTAGTAACTGCTCCTACAAATGGTGCTGCTGGTGTTATACCTGCGGTACTCATGTATTATGTTTGTTTCTGCAATGGTATGGATGAAGAAAAGATCATTCGTTTTTTATTAACGTCTTCTGAGGTGGGCAGCATCTTCAAAAAAGGTTCCACTATTTCTGCAGCAATGGGTGGATGCCAGGCTGAGATCGGCGTATCAAGTGCAATGGCTGCTGCTGCATTAACCGAATGTATGGGTGGCACGCAACGACAGGTATTAATGGCGGCTGAAATTGCAATGGAGCATCATCTTGGTTTAACCTGCGATCCTATTGCCGGACTTGTGCAGGTGCCATGCATTGAGCGTAATACAATGGGTGCTATTAAAGCCATCACTGCTTCTCAACTTGCATTACAAAGCACACCCGATTATGCAAAGGTTTCATTAGATGGCGTGGTGAAAACCATGTGGGATACGGCAAAAGATATGAATCACAAATATAAAGAAACGGCTGAAGGTGGTTTAGCCATCAATATCCCAATTGCACTTCCTGAATGTTAAGCAGTCCTGAGCGTTAGTCGAAGGACGTTTGTGAAACACTGAGCGAAGTCGAAGTGTGAGCGATACAATTGTTTATTAAAATGATTGTATCGGTTTGATAATAGTTATATAACCTTTGAGTTGTGGCATAAGCGGGACGCTTGCGCTAAAAGAGGATATGATACACAGCGAACATTAATCGCAATAAAATAAACTATTCCAAAATTGCTCGAAACTGGTCGAGTGATATATAATTCCGAAGTCACCATTATCCGCAACAAACACTTTGCCATTGTGTTTTCCATCAATAGAGACATATACTGCACCATTGGGGAGGATACATAATGGGAAAAGATATTCTGGTTCGACATATTCACTACTTAAGTCAAAATGCTCTGCGAGTTCTTTTAAATAATCATTGTTTGACAGATGTACTTGTAGCGTTTCAAAATTGTCGATATATTCTATCCAGTTCGTTGTTACCCAACCATTGGAATGTTTGATTGTTAAGCAGCCGGGCTTATTATTAATTGTAGGAATAGCACCGCCGTAATTTTTATAGAAAGTTCTTAAATAGGATGGTAGAGGTTTACCTATATTATTTTCTATTTGTGTTAACTCTTGTTCCAAAAAACCTTTTGAGTTGGTAAAGGAAGGTTTCATTTTGGAGCATGATTTAAAGGCTTATTGCCACACTATAAATATAACCAGTTATTTACGCACTTCAATTCTGATAGTCAGTTGAAACTTAAGATAGTGCAAGCGTCTTGCTTATGCTTCCGCATTCAACAACAAATTCGAAGGAAACAGCTATCGGTCACAGGTCACAAGCGAGACGCTTGCGCCAAACAGTGGCAAACAGCTACTACTTTTGCTCAAATCCAATCGATGATTTATTTTCCCTGCCAAGTAACTGGTTTTTGAGGATTTCAAATTTTTCTTCTGTAATTATTTCACGATTGAGCAGGTACTGAATGTTTTCGATTTGCGGCTCAATAGCTAAAGAACGGTCAATTTTGCTAAACTTTTTCAATAAGTAATTATTGGCAGCATCAATAACTTGATTTGCGTAATCTATCACTTCCTGTTTGTTGCGGTTATTAAAGTATAGTTCTATATTGTTTCCGTCAAATGTTGAGATAGTTATTACTTTTTTCCTGTTAATAAAAGGTAAGAATATGAATAAAAGCGCAATCGAAATAAAAATGGCGGTCAATTCGTCTTTTGATCCTATTTGAAAAAGGAAGCTAAATGCAAAAAAGAAAGCGCCCACAGTTATCAGATTGTTATTGATAATTGTCTGAATTTTAATTTTGTTATTGATAAGATCAAAAGGAACTTCATATTCAACTGCGTCAAACATATTTTTCCTTTCAATTTTTAAACAGCTTTTTTTTATTTCAAAATTTTGCCTTGTCAGATAACGTCGATTATAAAATATCATAGCTAATGAAATATTTTTGTAATTGTATACAAAAGTAGAGATTTTGGTTTCGCCAGTTTCAACTCATCTTCGTCTCAAACCTCTTCTTAAAAAACAACAAATGATAATCAACAGCACTGCCCCAGTAAGCACCATTGTGTACACCGGGCCTTTCGGTATAATCATGATCAATTTTTAAGTTCATCAGTTTCTGATGCAGGCTGCGATTCACTTCCAAAAAGAAATCACCAAGGCCACAATCAATGATGAGGTTTAATTCACCGTTCTTTAAGGTTTCTATTTGGTTAATCACAGTGTAAGTATCCCAGTTTTCTTTGTTGGAACTAATATCGCCCAACACTTGTTTGATCTGCCAGTTGTTGGGGAAAGGACGGATATCCACTCCACCAGCCATTGAACCTACCTGAGAAAACACTTCTTTGTTCCGCACGGCAAGATAAAGTGCGCCATGTCCTCCCATACTTAAACCGGTGATAGCTCTTCCTTTTCTATCAGCGATGGTTTTGTAATGTGAATCGACATAACTGACTAACTCTTTGCTCACAAAAGTTTCGTACTTCATCTTCGGATCAATGGGACTGTCGTAATACCAACTGTAAAAACCGCCATCGGCACATACGATCATCAGTTGTAACTCATCTGCTTTTTGCGCAAGCTGCGGTGCTTCTCTCACCCAGCCACCATAATTACCACTGTAACCATGCAGGAGATAAACTACGGGAAAACGTTCTTTACTTTTCTTGTAATTCTTTGGTGTAATCACCACACATTTAATTTCTTTCTGCATACTGTTGCTGAACACAGTAACGGTATCAACTTTGGCTGCTAAGAGATGAGCTGAGATGAATAAGAAAAAAAGGAGAGAGGCGAGTTGTTTCATAGTTTGAAGATAAATATTTCTGCTGTTCAAAAAAGCTGTCATCCCGATGCAAGAGGGATCTGCTCAATTGCATAACAAAGCCCAACAGATTTCTCCTTCGTCGAAAAGACAAAAAAAAGGCGGCAGTTTTACAACTGTCGCCTTTTTTAATAGCTCGTTCTCGACCCTTCGACTACGCTCAGGGTCTATCTCAACATTAATTCTTCTTCTGTGCTCTTTGCATTGAATTGCCACCTGCACTTGCACCTCTTGCAGGACCACCGCCCTGGCGGAACAAGTTGAATTTCGATGGCATTTCTTTCACCGGCCATAAGTTATTGCTTTCATCAATATCAGCTGTTTCACGCATGGGGTCAATACGAATAGCTGCTACTTCTTTATCCTTGATGAATACTTTGGTAAACTTCTGTTCATTCAATTTCCAAACATTCACCGGCACACGGTCAGTTTCTTTTGTACCATCCTTAAATGTCCACTCAACAATCACCGGCATTACCATTCCACCTTTGTTGGTGAAGCTCAATTCATAAAAATTCTTATTCGCCCATTTGCCTTTGTTCTCTGTATCAATCGTAATAGCTGCTTCACTTTGTTGCTGCGAAAATTTCGCATCAGCCCCGGGATTGAAATAATAATAATCACGCAGACTTGTATC
>JAKFDY010000409.1:0-8004 GCA_036675885.1 Lacibacter sp.
GGAAGTGAAAAAAACTGCTGAACATATTTATACAAATCAGCAATGAGACGATCAGGAACGCCATGATTCTTAACAGCTACAAAACCAACTTCCTCATACGCTTTACCCAATTCGTTTACAAACTTCTGTTTCCGAACAGGGTCACCACTGGTGAACTCGGCAAGATCAACAACTGGAATTGTCATAATAAACTCTTTTAATTAATAACGTATTTGATGTAATTCTGTTAGGTTTGGCTTGCAAAAATTACAAAATTGATTGAATCAACGAAAGCTTTTTTAATTGTGCCGTTAATTGCCCTGCTTTTCCTCGCAGCCTGCAGGCCATCCTATGTCTCGCACACAAAGGATTATGAAAAGGAGTTATCAACAGCAGATAGCATTCCGGATTATTCTGATCTTCGGTTTTGGGCAGCTCATCCATTAAAAAAAGACCCCTCTGATAGTATTCCCAAAAACTTTCGTCATGAAACAAGAGATAGTTCAGCCGATGTGTTCTTTATTCACCCCACCAGTTTAACATCAAAGGCGCTTGCCGGGAAGGTATGGAATGCCTCTATCATGAATGATATATTGAATGCCAAGACTGACTATACTTCTATTTTGTACCAGGCAAGTATATTTAATGGTAGTTGCAGAATATTTGCTCCAAGATACAGACAGGCACATATCTATTCCTTTTACTCAATTGACCAGGCGCAATCAAAAGCTGCACTGGAATTTGCATATGCCGATGTAAAAAAAGCATTCATTTACTATCTTGTAAAACATCACAACAACAGACCGATCATCATTGCTGCGCACAGCCAGGGTACTTATCATGCAGGGAGATTGCTGAAGGAGTTTTTTGAAAACAAGCCACTTTCAAATAACCTTGTATGTGCTTATATCACCGGATTAGGTGTGCCTCTGAATTATTTCTCAGTACTGCAACCATGCAGAACTCCAAATGAAACAAATTGTTTTGTTACATGGCGAACCTTCCGGAATGGATACCTGCCCGATTATGTTCAAAAAGAAAAAGGAGAAACGTGGTGCGTAAATCCATTGATCTGGTCATTATCTGATTCCGTCATTTCAAGAAACGAAAATGAAGGTGCAGTTTTATTTAAGTTTAATAAAATTTACAAGCATACAAATGGTGCAAAGAATCATAATGGCGTACTTTGGATAAACAGACCTCGATTCTTCTATGGCATTTTTTTTCGTACAAAAAACTATCATGCCGGTGACATGAATTTATTTTATTCTTCCATGCGTAAAAATGTAAGAGAGCGGATAGAAGCTTACCAAAAAAACATACTGTTAAACCCAACTAAAGTGTTATGACTGCAGTCCGCCAATTGCAAATCGTTTTATTATTTGCCTTTCTTACACGCTTGCTTCTTTTATATTGCTTCCCATTGCACATGACAGATTATATGCTGATTAACTCAGCAGCTCAAAATGTGATCGATGGACACGGCATGGGCTTTATCCGCTCATCGCCCGAAGACCTCTCTACCTTTTATTTCGAAGGTTTGCGCCTATGGCCTCCATTAGTAACAGCACTCACTGCATTCTTCTTGTATCTTACAGGAGGTCATCCCGCAACTGACTTTTTGATGATGACCTTTGTATTGATTGGGTTTATCTGGGTACTTTACCTGTTTTGTAAAGAACTCGGTTTGAACACTAACTACATCCTGTATATTTTTCTTGTGTTTGCTCTAAACCCTGAACTTATCAAAGGCCCGGGCTTTAGCGATCTCACGGCCGCCTTTTTCTCGCTTTGGTCACTATTGTTCTTACTAAAGCAATTGAAAAGAAATTGTCTGTCAGGAAATCTGAGACTTCTGCTTGGCTCACTTCTATTCTTTCTTCCATCTGCTATTCGATATCAATATTATCCCGTGAGCCTTTTCTTCCCACTATTCTTACTTCTTTCGTCATTGTATTTGAAAGATAAAATCCTGTTGAAACGATCGGCCATATCGCTGCTTCTTGTCTTACTATTCATCATTCTGCAGGAATATTTCCTGTATGTCTATACTGCTCAGCCCATAGACCAGGCGGTGGCAATGGATAAAACCGGATTCTATTTCTTTAACCTGCTGAACTCTTATCCTCTTGTTTTTAAAACATACATCAATATTTCTTACATAGAAAATAACTGGAGTAATATTATATATCCTGTACGTTACTTTTACTTTGGAGTATCAGCACTTCTTCTGTTTATTTTCCTGCTATTCGCAACACATTTTCTTGTTGTCCGCATCAGTTGCCAAAAAGCAAAAAATAATCAGGTAGAAATCAGGCAAACGCTTTCCGTCTTATCATTAATCCCATTCCTTCTTTTACCCATCGGAATTTTGGTTGGCCTCTCAGTAACACATAACAGTCGCTCAGGCCAACCCGGGGGATGGACGTATGTAACAGAAGGCAGATACTATATTCTACCAAGTATCCTTCTATTAATCCTGACCTTCTTGCTTATCCAAAAGAAATGGCCCAGCTTTCCTGGTATCATCAAAAAAACGTTAATCACGCTATTTGTTATGACAATTCTTTACAACCTCGTCCTTATGTTGAAGTTTTGCTATAACTCAATAACCAATAACATTCCTGATAAAGAACTAAGTAACCGTCTTGACAGGGCAGCCGTATACGATTATTTTCGGGCACAGAGTAAAGATGTCGTGCCAACAGTAGTAACCTATACTGAGCCATATTTTACAATCTTTCCTTACATAAAAAACGTAGCCATCACTAAAAAAATCGATTTGCTCGCTGGAACAAAACTTTCAACAAAGAAAAAAATTCGTTTACTTATCGTTTCCCAGAAAGAATTATCGCCAGCAGAACTCCACTATATTCAGCAATATAAAGCTGTGCCTGTTCTTTATCGAACAAACTGCACTATCTATTCAGCTATCATTGATCCCGAATAGTAAATCGATATCGGGTATTTTCTTAATTATCTTTACTCTAACTAATGGGCGACTCTGCAATTTTCATCATCATTCCTTCTTTCAATGAAGAGACAGTTCTTCGCTCCACAGTAGAACCTCTCTTACATAAAGGCTATTCTATTGTTGTTGTAGATGATGGCTCCCTAAACGAGCAGGCAAAATTTATTGCTGATCTTCCGGTTACAGTTATTCGTCAACAGCAGAATCTTGGGCAAGGTGCAGCATTGGAAACAGGAACACAATATGCCTTAGCAAATGATGCTTCCTATGTTGTGCACTTTGATGCTGATGGTCAACACAATTTTTCAGATATAGAAAGTTTACTTGCTCCGATTCAAAACAATGAAGCAGATGTTGTATTTGGATCTCGCTTTTTAACTAAACAATCATCTCTGCCTTTCACCCGTTCACTGTTATTACATACGGCACGTTATGTAAATTTTCTTTTTACCGGACTTTTGCTAACTGATGCACATAATGGTTTACGTGCCTTTAACAGAAAAGCAGCTGAATTGATCCGCATCAAAGAAAACCGAATGGCGCATGCCTCTGAGATATTGATCCTGGTGAAAAAACACAAGCTCAGGTTTACAGAAGTTGCAGTTGAAGTTCGTTATACAGAATACTCAAAAAAGAAAGGCCAATCGGGCTGGAACAGCATTCGTATTCTTTTCGATTTACTTTTACATAAACTATTGCGATGACACCCATTCAGTTCATACTCATCATCGGGTTCCTGTTTACAGGTTTATTTTATTTTGTACGCTTACGTAACCGCATTGCCGATGTGCTGCTACTCTTAATTCTTGTGGGGGTGGCCGTGTTGTTTATTCTTTTTCCGGAGTGGACAAGTGTATTAGCAAAAAAACTGGGCGTTGGTCGTGGTACTGATCTTGTTTTGTATATCTGTATTGTATTGTTCTATTTTGTGATCCTGAAACTATATGCACGCATGCGCAAGCTTGAACAGCAGATCACCGACCTTATCCGTAAACAAGCACTGGATGAAGTGGAAAAGCTTGTAAAGAAATAGTTTATTTGATGATGAATACACCCAGCTTCGTTTCTGTGTTAACATCCATACCTAAGCTTGAAACTTTTAATCTTACTTTATTGGCAATCATCCCTACATCCTTTGCAAATAAATAAGTGATATTATTCTCTTCCATCGTAATTAAGTTAGTAGTTGGTGTAACTTTAATACGAATCACTTCCTTGAAATTATTTCCGTTAAAAGAAGTATCAAACTTACTGCCTATAATGCTGTATGTTATATTTACATCAACAGCAAAAGGTGCTCCTGTAATCATTACATTTTTTATCTCGCTCCAACTCCCTCCCGCATTCAGGTTATCTTTCAGATACAACAGTTCCACCTGATTAGTTAACGACGCTAATGAAGAGATCCTTGAATACTCATTTCCAACTTTTACATAATATTCATTTGCACCTGCAGTATTTGTAAAAACCCGAAACGTTTTTCCATTGGAGACAGAATCTTTTGATGTAGCTGTCAATTTAAAAGTTGTATTTACCGGACCCGATGCTGTTGTTCCCGTTGTGGTGTAGTTCCATTCACTTCCTGCTGTTGTTGGCTGGTATGTTGAAGCAGGCGTTCCCGGATCAGGAGTTGAAGGCTTCTTACAATTCCCGGCAGACAGAGCAATAAACAGGATCGTGCAGATAAAAAGCGATTTTTGCATGGTTTAGATTTTGTATAAAGATACTAAAACGGCTTTTCAAGCAGCTTGTTGCTTAAAACTCACAGTTCTTCGGTGTACGGGGGAAGGCAATCACATCACGTATATTTCCCATACCTGTAACAAATTGCACCATACGCTCAAAACCTAATCCGAAACCTGCATGTGGCACTGTCCCGAATCTGCGGGTATCGAGGTACCACCATAATTCTTCAGCCGGCACATGCATTTCTTCCATTCGTTTCATCAGTTTGTCCATACGTTCTTCACGTTGTGAACCACCCACAATTTCACCAATACCCGGAGCAAGAATATCCATTGCAGCAACCGTTTCTTTTCCCGGTTCACAACCATCGTCCTGGCGCATATAAAATGCTTTAATGGCAGCCGGATAGTTTGTAACGATCACTGGTTTTTTAAAATGCTTTTCAACCAGGTAACGCTCGTGTTCACTCTGCATATCAATACCCCATTTAACTTCGTATTGAAACTTCTTCTTTTTGTAAGCAGGTGATTGCAGTAAAATGTCAATCGCTTCTGTATAAGTGATGCGTTCAAAATCGTTGTTCAGTATAAACTCCAGCTTATCAATCAAACCTAATTCACTGCGTTTGTCTTGTGGTAATTGCTTTTCTTCATCAGCCAAACGTTGGGCAAGAAACTCGAGGTCTTCCCTGTTATTTTCCATTGCATAACGGATGATATATTTGATGAACTCTTCAGCAAGGTTCATGTTGTCTTCCAGATCACAGAAAGCCATTTCCGGTTCAATCATCCAGAACTCAGCAAGATGACGTGCCGTATTAGAATTTTCCGCACGGAAAGTTGGACCAAATGTATAGATCTCACCAAATGCGGTTGCACCTAATTCACCTTCGAGTTGACCACTTACCGTTAAGTTTGAAGAGCGGCCAAAGAAATCTTCTTTGAAGTTTACCGAGCCATCTTCATTACGTGGAGGGTTATCAAAAGGTAATGTTGTTACACGAAACATTTCGCCAGCACCTTCTGCGTCACTTGCTGTAACAATGGGAGTATGGAGATAAACAAAACCTTTCTCATTATAAAATTTGTGCACCGCAAATGCCAATGCATGACGAAGACGAAACACAGAACCAAATGTGTTGGTACGGAAACGCAGGTGAGCAATTTCACGCAAAAATTCAAGACTATGTTTTTTGGGTTGAAGCGGATATTTTTCTGCATCACTATCACCAAGAATTTCTAAGGCACTTGCTTTTACTTCAAGCTTCTGACCTTTACCAAGAGAAGGTATAACGGTTCCGGTAACTTTTAAAGAAGCCGATGTTGTGATCCGCTTCAGGGTTTCCTCATCGAACTTGCCCAACTCCAGAACCACCTGCAGGTTATTGTTGGTGCTGCCATCATTCAATGCAATAAACTGGTTATTGCGAAACGTACGTACCCAACCCATAACTGTTACTTCCTGTTGTTGCGGCTCCTGACTAAGCAAATCTTTGATCTTAACCCTTTTGTTAAACATAAAAGCTGAAATTTTGAGCGGCAAAGATATAAAAGTAGGGCGGTTGAGAGCCAATAATTAAGCTCCTTAACCTCAAAATGGGTCTATGCTAAGATTTTGTAGATTTGTATAAACAGAGCATATGAAAGGTGTTACATTTCTCGCAGACGAAACCAATAAAAAACGATTTCTTCAAATTGATGTAAAAGAGATTGCAAAAAATCCTGAGAAGTTCGGAGATCTGCTGGATATTGTAATTGCAGAAGCAAGAAAGGATGAGCCTAAAATTTCATGGGAAACCGCAAAAAAGAAACTCAAAAAATAATCACTTGTAAATATCTTTCCTGTTTCCTATTTGCCGGATGTCAACCAATCTTATTTTATCTCCAATTGCATACACAATCAGCAGAGATTTTCAGTCTTTCTCTCTGAGGAACAGTTTGCAATTGCTTTAGTGCTGATTTCCCGATTATGATCTTATACATTTCCATCAATTTTAAAATTAATACTAACACGGTATATCAAAAATTCTTAATTCAAGTTTAGAATGACTGATTTTAGTCCTCCTATACTAAATAGGTGATTTCCTGTAATTGATCGATTTGGTAAAATTGACAGCGCTTCTTAATCATAAAAAGGACAAAAAAGAGCGGCTAAACCCTGCTGCTACATATACTTAGAACAAAACCGGATTGAAATTCAGAAGTTTAGACAATAACAGTGAAGGGACAACTGAGGTAACAATTTTTTTTCCTTTTTTCGGATTTTACCGTAACATTGCATTGGATTCCGACTGATATTTACAAATCCGATCTTCCAAAAGCTCATCAAATTCGGTCGTTCCAGGTTCCCTTAACTTTTATCAACACAAACTTTCAGATCTAAAAACAAGTCTCAGGTTTTACCATTCCGTGTTAATGAATTAATCTCTTATGTACGACATTCTACAATTGAACGATATGCTCGTTCCTGAGTTGCTGGACGTTGCCGAGCAATTAAAAATTGCAGGCGCTAAAAAATTAGATAAGCAACAACTCATTTATAAAATCCTCGATAATCAAGCTGTTATGGCAAGTGAAAACAAAGGCGCAGACGATAAGAAGCGCAAACGCATTGTAAAGACCACCACCGCTTCCGGTACTGAAGAAGCTGTTGTGGAAAGTGGCGATAAGGAAACTGCTGCTCCCAAGGTTCGCAAAAAGAAAGAGGACGCACCTGCTCCTGCTCCTAAAAAAGTGCTTAAGAAAACAGAACTGCCCGAACCAATTATTCCTCCCGGCTTTACATTACCCGGTGAAGATGATTTTGTGGCAGGACCTCCTGAAATGGAATTAGGCGAACAATTGGCCGAATCGAACCAGGAAGCTGAAAATCCGCAACCAAATGAGCGCCCACAAACCCAGCAACATCAACAACGTCAGTTTCAAAATAAACGTGAGCAACCTTTCAACATTGAGTTCGATGGTGTAATTCAAGGTGAAGGCGTTTTGGAAATGATGCCTGATGGATATGGTTTCTTACGCAGCAGTGATTACAACTATTTATCAAGTCCTGATGATGTATATGTATCTCCATCACAAATAAAACTGTTTGGTTTAAAAACCGGTGATACTGTTTACGGTTCTGTTCGTCCTCCTAAAGAAGGTGAAAAATATTTTGCCTTATTAAAGGTTGATACCATCAACGGAAAGCGTCCGGATGAAGTGCGTGACCGTGTGCCGTTCGATTATCTCACACCATTGTTCCCTTTCGAAAAATTGAATCTTACTACTACTTCCAATAACTACAGTACCCGTATCATGGATCTGTTTACCCCCATTGGTAAAGGACAACGTGGATTGATCGTTGCCCAGCCAAAAACAGGTAAAACG
>JAKFDY010000410.1:0-12697 GCA_036675885.1 Lacibacter sp.
TGAGAATAGGATAGAGTGTTTCGTTGATGAGAGTGCTCTTGCCGCTGCCACTCACGCCAGTAACAACAATCAGTTTACCTAATGGGAATTTCGCATTCACATTGTTGAGATTATTACCACTTGCACCTTTCAGTTCAATAAATTTTCCATTGCCTTTCCTTCTTTCATCAGGCACAGCAATGGATTTAATTCCGTTCAGGTATTTGGCTGTATCACTTGTTGATTCAAGTACATCTTTAGGTGATCCTGCGGATACAATTGTACCGCCATGCTTGCCAGCCTGTGGACCCACATCAATTAAATGATCAGCCGCCAGCATAATATCTTTATCATGTTCAACTACCAGCACACTGTTACCAACATCACGCAGATTTTTTAATGCTTCAATCAAACGATGATTATCACGTTGATGCAAACCAATACTTGGTTCATCTAAAATGTAAGTGATGCCTTGCAATTGAGAACCGATCTGTGTTGCCAAACGTATACGCTGGCTTTCTCCTCCGCTTAATGTTCTGCTTGGGCGATTTAGTGTGAGATAAGTTAAACCAACGTTCAGTAAAAATTGTAAACGTTCCCTGATCTCTTTCAACACATCTTTGGCAATGGCTGCCTGTTTGTTGCTGATGCGTAATTCCAACCCATCGAACCATGCAGCAAGATTATCAAGATTCAATTCACTTAATTCCGAAATATTGCGGTCTTCAATTTTAAACCAGAGGCTTTCTTTTTTCAATCTTGCACCATTGCAGCTGCCGCATGTTTGTAATGTCATGAATTGTGTAACCCATTCACGCAAACCTTCTGTGCTTTGTGCAGAAACAAACCAACGCTTTAGCATTGGAATGATGCCCTCGTAACTGCCTGTGTATTCATGCGGCACTGTTTCATCACTTGCATCCACTTCCAATGTAGCACTGATGTTTTTATCACCAAATAACAACAGATCCAGTTGTTCTTTCGGAAGATTTTTTACAGGCACATCTAACTTGATCTTATATTTTTTTGCGAAAGCGATCACCTGTTGAAATACACTGGCTTCTCTTTCTTCACCCAGCGGTGCAATACCACCTTCCTTCACTGTTTTAGTTTGATCAGGAAGCACTAGCTCCATATCAATGGTATACACATTGCCTAATCCTTTGCAGGTAGGGCATGCGCCATAAGGAGAGTTAAATGAAAATGCATTCGGTGATGGTTCTTCATAACTCAACCCGGTATCTTCACACATCAATTGTTTTGAAAAAAGAACGGCACTTCCATCCCCGGAAGGGGTATAAGCAACACTCTCAGGATTTTCAAACAGGGTTTTATCATTTGTTACTTTGTTTTTTGGATTTTGTTTTTTGGATTTTGGTTCTTCACTTTCTACAGCAACCATCATCAAATCCTTTCCCAATTTTAATGTTTGCTGCACACTCTGGCTGATGCGTACACGAAAATCATCACTCACTTTTAAACGATCAACTACTACTTCAATATCATGGATCTTATAACGGTCAACCTGCATCTTCGGAGTAATGTCCTGTATCTCGCCATCAACACGCACTTTTACATACCCTTTCTTGCGGATGTCTTCAAACAACTCACGGTAATGTCCTTTACGTCCTCTTACCAACGGAGCAAGTAAAGAAACTTTTTGTCCATCAAACCGATTGAAAATATTTTCTACAATTTCTTCTTCACTCCACTTCACCATTTTCTTACCGGTGTTGTAAGAATAAGCTTCACTTGCTCTTGCATAAAGCAAACGCAGGAAATCATACACTTCGGTGATGGTGCCTACAGTTGAGCGTGGATTTTTATTCGTGGTTTTTTGTTCAATGGAAATAACAGGAGAGAGGCCGGTTATTTTATCTACATCAGGCCGTTCCATATCACCCACAAACTGCCGGGCATAAGCGCCAAATGTTTCCATGTAGCGGCGTTGCCCTTCAGCATAAATAGTATCGAATGCCAGCGACGATTTACCACTGCCGCTGATACCGGTAATCACTACCAGTTTGTTTTTGGGAATACTTACATCAATATTTTTCAGGTTATGTACCCGTGCACCCGATACTTCGATCTGATCATTAGTTGAGTCGCTCATAATTTTTCTCCTGCGGCCTTTTACAGCCAGACAGCGAATTTACCGTGAAATCCTTTACTAAAGTTATTAGGTTTTAGAATTGCCTTCCGATGGTTTTCAGGAGATTAGCTGTTTAAACAAGCCAGCGTCTTGAAGTAAGATGCTTCAACGTAAGGCGGACAAGCCAATATTAATTAATTGTGATGTGGAAAACTAGGCTGTTTCGATATTTTGATTTGGCCCGCTTCATGCTAACTTAAAGTTCAATTACGATCTGCCAATCATAAAATCAAAAAACTTAAACTATGGGTATAGCCGTTTACAACGCCGTTCCGATGATTTTTCACGATGGTCAGAGAGAACATCGCTTCACCTTAAGATTGAGCCCTGCAACCGAGAGTTTCCGCCTTGAAAGTGGAATGATCAAACGCAGCATTTTCATTGGCAAACGCATGTTTAACCGTTTGTTCCAGTTTGTACGGAATGAATATGGTTACACGTTGGGCCGTATTCAGTACGACGATGATCAAATGAAAAAAGGCTCAGCCGTTACAGAGCAGCACGATCAGTTCAGGTTTACTATCAATGAAGAGGATGGTATTGAAGTAATGCTGGAAAATGAAGCAGTACCGTTAAAAAAAGTATCGGCATCTATTCCGCTGCGTTACGAAAATGAAACGGAGAAAAAAGCTCATCTGCGTGCACTTATCCCGTCGGTACTTGCAGCGTTGATCCTTACAAGAGAAATACATCCGGCACTGTAACAACTGTTAGCCAAAGAAATTTTGCAGTTTGCAGTTTTTGCCGCTAACTTTGCGGCAGTTCTTTTAACACCGGTATGAAAATACTGGTCCGCTTATCAAGAAAGGCAGAGGGTAATGGCCCAATGAAGCCTTGGCAACCTCTCTCAATTGTTTTACAGTTGAAAGAAAGGTGCCAATTCCATCCTGAAAAGGGTAGATAAGTCAGATTTCAAGCTTAACAATGTTCAATTACATAGCAAAAGCTCATCTGATCTTATCGGATGAGCTTTTTTGTTTTGAACTTGTTTGTTCTTACAACTGCTCTCCGGTAAAATGTTTCTTAGATAGGTAAAAGAAAAAGGAGCAAAATAAAAAGCAGATGAAACAAACAATCGTTATTCGAAGCATTGACAAAACTTTTGCAAATGAGAATTTGTATAAATCAGTAAAGCCAGCTATTTTTGCTGGGTATACGCACTTCATGTACAACAGCAACAACAATACAAACACTTCTTTAACTGCAGCCATGCAGTGTTGTTGTATTTGTTGTATGCCGTAAGGCATACATATCATTTCCGACCCTGCCTGTCAGGGAGGTAACACACACTTCTTCTTTTTTACTTCATTCTTCAATCATTAAGTCTTAATTATGAGCAACACTCTTCATTTTGAAACATTGCAATTGCATGCCGGTCAACAAATTGATCCAACAACAAAAGCACGTGCAGTGCCTATTTATCAAACAACTTCTTACGGTTTTGATAACAGCGAGCATGCTGCTGATTTATTTGGTTTAAGAGCATTCGGAAATATCTATACACGTATCATGAACCCTACTACCGATGTGTTTGAACAACGCATTGCAGCACTTGAAGGTGGTGTAGCTGCTTTGGCAGTAGGTAGCGGACAGGCATCACAGTTTCTTGCACTCAATAATATTTTACAAGCTGGCGATAATTTTGTGACCACTACTTATTTGTATGGTGGCACTTACAATCAGTTTAAAGTTGCTTTCAAACGTTTAGGTATTGAAGCACGTTTTGCTGATGGTGATGATGCAGAAAGTTTTGTAAAGCACATCGATAAAAATACAAAAGCGATTTACCTGGAAACAATTGGTAATCCACGTTTGAATATCCCTGATTTTAAAAAGTTTGCTGACTTAGCAAAAGAATATGATCTGCCATTGATTGTTGATAACACATTTGGTGCTGGTGGTTATTTGTTTCGCCCAATTGAGCATGGCGCAAACATTGTGGTTGAAAGTGCAACCAAATGGATCGGTGGACATGGAACTACTATCGGCGGTGTAATTGTTGACGGTGGTAATTACAATTGGGGCAACGGAAAATTCCCGCAGTTTACTGAACCAAGTGAAGGCTATCATGGATTAAAATTCTGGGATGTGTTTGGCGAAGGCAATCCACTAGGCTTACCAAACATTGCGTTCATTATTCGTGCAAGAGTTGAAGGTTTGCGTGATTTTGGTTCTGCACAAAGCCCGTTCAATTCATTCTTATTATTGCAAGGTTTGGAAACATTGTCGCTTAGAGTACAACGCCATGTTGATAATGCACAGAAATTAGCAGAATGGTTAGAACAACATCCATCTGTTGAGTATGTATTGTATCCCGGCTTGAAAAGTAATCCATACCATGAGCTGGCGAAAAAATATCTCACCAACGGATACGGTGGTGTATTGCAGGTGGCCATTAAAGGTGGTAAAGAAAATGCAGCGAAGTTTATCAATTCACTGAAGTTGATCAGTCATTTGGCGAATGTAGGTGATGCAAAGACATTGGCGATTCATCCTGCAAGCACAACACACGAGCAGTTGAGCGAAGCAGAACAGATCGCAAGTGGTGTTGCACCAAATCTTGTTCGTTTAAGTGTAGGTATTGAACATATTGATGATATTAAAGCAGACCTGGAACAGGCTTTTCAGAACGTGTTTGAAAAAGAATTGGTAGGATAAGACCTCCCGAGAATTGAACAGAGATAGAAAGTTGAAATGCTTAATTACAAAAGATAAAAAATAGATACCGCTCGGCCTCCCTTCTCCTTCAGGAGAGGGGAACGAGGGGTAAGGTAAAAAATGTCGACACAAATTTTTACATACAATAAACCATTCAGACTCGAGTCGGGAGCTTTGCTCAATCAATATCATTTGGCATACACAACGCTGGGCGAATTGAATGAAACAAAAGATAATGCCGTTTGGATTTTTCATGCATTAACAGCCAACAGCGATCCATCAGAATGGTGGAGTGGTTTAGTTGGCGAAGGAAAGTTGTTTGATCCCGCAAAACATTTTATTGTATGTGTGAACATGCCCGGCAGTGCGTATGGCAGCATTGGTCCGTTGGATATTAATCCGTTAACCGATGAGCCATTCTACCACGATTTTCCCTGGTTTACCACAAGGGATATGATCCGTGCATATGATCCATTGCGCAGGTTTTTAGGTATTGAAAAAATATACATTGGTATTGGTGGCAGCATGGGCGGACAACAATTACTGGAGTGGGCTATTGAAGAGCCGCAGTTGTTCGAACATATTATTCCCATTGCAACCAATGCATATCATTCAGCGTGGGGCATTGCGTTCAATGCGTCGCAACGTTTGGCAATTGAAGCCGATTCATCATGGAAAAATAAAACGGAAGATGCAGGAACAGAAGGTTTGAAAGCTGCAAGAAGTATTGCATTGCTTTCATATCGTCATTACGATGCGTATGGCATTAGCCAGATCGAAGAAAGTAATGATGTACTGGAGTCATTTAAAAGTGAATCGTACCAGCGTTACCAGGGTGAAAAGTTAGTGAAGCGCTACAATGCATTTAGTTATTATTTCCTCAGCAAGGGAATGGACTCACACAATGTGGGCCGCAGCCGCATTTCCATTGAAGGAGCGTTAAAAGAAATTACTGCCAGAACATTAGTGATCGGTATCAGCAATGATGTGTTATTCCCGGTTAGTGAGCAGCAGTTCATGGCGAATATCATTAGCGGAGCAAGTTTTAAAAGTATTGAATCGTTTTATGGGCATGATGGATTCTTGTTAGAGTACGATCAGATCAGCAAAGCCATCAATAATTTTTTACAGCAAACACAGAAAACAGATTTTAAAAAACAATTAACCAGCTAATATGTCATCAGATAAACAATTGGTCATAGGACTGTTTGGATTTGGAGTAGTAGGAGAAGGTTTGTACAAAGTATTGCAGCAAACACCATCATTGAATGCACGCATTAAAAAAGTGTGTATCAAGAATCCGAATAAAAAACGCAATGCTCCCGATGAGTTATTTACAACAGACAGAGATGTGTTACTGAACGATCCTGAAATAAATGTGATCGTAGAAGTAATCAACGAAAGTGAACCGGCTTTTTACATTGTATCAACTGCATTGAAGAACGGGAAAGAAGTAGTGAGCGCCAGCAAGAAAATGATCGCTGAGCATTTGCCTGATCTGTTGCGTTTGCAAACTGAAACAGGTATTTCATTCTTATACGAAGCATCAGCTTGTGCTTCTATTCCTGTGATCCGTAACCTGGAAGAGTACTACGATAATGATCTGCTGCATGGTATCCGTGGTATTGTAAACGGCAGCACTAACTATATTCTCACAAAAATGTTTGAAGAGAAACTTGATTTCAAACAGGCATTGTTACAGGCGCAACAGTTAGGTTTTGCAGAAGCTGATCCAACCTTGGATGTGGATGGTTGGGATGCAGTAAATAAATGGGTGATCCTCTTATTACATGCATACGGTATTGTTTCTCATCCTGACGATGTATTGTTCACCGGTATTCAAAACATCCAGGGAACAGATGCTACAGTTGGCCGTGAGAAAAACCTGGAGATCCGTTTGGTTGGACAGGCAAAGAAATTACAGAACGGAAAAGTAGCAGCTTTTGTGTTACCACAGTTTGTAAAGCATGATGATCATTTAAGTTTTGTAAAGAATGAATACAATGGAGCGGTAGTAGAAAGTTCTTTTTCTGATAAACAATTTTTCTATGGCAAAGGTGCAGGCTCATTCCCAACAGCATCAGCTGTGTTGAGTGATATCTCTGCATTACGTTACGATTATAAATACGAGTATAAAAAGTTGTACTACCATCAGCCAAACGAACTTACCAATGATTACTATCTGAAAGTATATTTGAGCTTTGATGATTGGAATAATATTCCAAAAGATAAGTTTGAATGGATAGAAGAGTGGCATGCAGAAAGTGATCGTAAGTATTTGGTAGGTGTGTTGCATGCAACTGAACTGAAAGAAAATAACTGGTGGAGAGAAAACGGCACATCGCTTATTCTTTCTCCTGAACCAATCATTGAAGATGTAGAGGTTCGCAAGCTTAAAAAAAAGAGTCTTGAATTAGCAGGTTTAAACTTTAACTGATCATGAGTTTACAACAACAAATAACCGAACTTGAAAGTCAGCTGCAAGGGCAAAGCCCTGCAGCGGCTCTCCGTTTACTGGGCGATAAGTTTAAGGGCAATATCGTTTTTTCAACCAGCTTTGGTTTGGAAGATCAGGCCATCAGTCATTTGATCTTTAGTGAAAAATTACCCATCGATGTGTTTACGCTTGACACAGGTCGTATGT
The DNA here is from genome assembly GCA_036675885.1 of Lacibacter sp. Taxonomy (GTDB): domain Bacteria; phylum Bacteroidota; class Bacteroidia; order Chitinophagales; family Chitinophagaceae; genus Lacibacter. Next base: position 7,434 of record JAKFDY010000410.1, read on the forward strand.
TCACTGAAACATACAGCACCTGGCGCTCAACATTGGAGGCATACAATCAACCAATTCATGCCTATTATCCCAATGCAGAAAAATTGCAATCTTTTGTAACGGAGAAAGGGCCGAATTCTTTTTATGAATCAACCGATAACAGAAAGGAATGTTGCGGCATCCGTAAAGTGGAGCCATTAAAACGTGCATTAAAGGGAAAGCAGGTCTGGATCACGGGTTTACGGGCCGAGCAAAGTCCTGATCGTCAGTCCACTTCTCAACTGGAGTGGGATGAAGGTAACCAGGTCATCAAGTTTCACCCCATCCTGCATTGGACTTGGGACGAACTGAACCTGTTCATCCGTGAGAATCATGTTCCCTACAATTCTTTACACGATAAAGGCTTTGTAAGTATTGGTTGCGCCCCCTGTACAAGAGCCATCCGCCCCGGCGAAGATTTCCGTGCCGGCCGCTGGTGGTGGGAGGATAAAAGCAACAAGGAATGTGGGTTACACGTACATACAGATGTAAGCCAAACGTCAAATTCCTGAACTACGCAAATGTTTGCGCAATTATAAACAAATGTTAGGCGTTTTGAGCCTTATATTTGCAATCATATAACCCTACTCAGTGAGTAGGATAATAAGCAGATCATGAGTCAATATCATTTAAATTATTTAGAGCAATTGGAAGCGGAAAGTATTCAGATCTTCCGTGAGGTGGCGGCACAGTTTGAAAAACCGGCCCTTTTATTCAGTGGTGGAAAGGACTCCATCGTGATGGTTCATTTGGCAAAAAAGGCATTTGCACCCGGCAAAATCCCTTTTCCTTTAGTACATATTGATACAGGGCATAATTTTCCTGAGGCATTGGAATTCCGTGATTGGTTAGCGAACCAGGTAGGTGCAACGCTCGTTGTGCGTAAGGTTGAAGATACCATTAAGCAACGCAGTTTAACCGAGCCAAAAGGAAAATTCCCCAGCCGTAACTGGTTACAAACTTATACGTTGCTTGATACCATTGAAGAATTTGCTTTTGATGCATGTATTGGCGGTGCACGCAGAGATGAAGAAAAGGCCCGTGCAAAAGAACGCATCTTTTCTGTGCGTGATGAGTTCGGTCAATGGAATCCCAAACTGCAACGTCCTGAATTATGGAATATCTACAACGGCCGTATTCACAAGGGTGAAAACGTTCGTGTGTTCCCGATCAGTAACTGGACTGAATTAGATATCTGGAATTATATCCGCAGTGAAAAAATTGATCTGCCTTCTATTTATTTCGCACACGACCGTGAAGTGATTGAGCATGAAGGTCAGTTGGTAGCAATGAGTGAGCATGTGCAAACAACTGCTGAAGATAAGATCATCACCAAACGTGTTCGTTACCGTACTGTTGGTGATATGACTTGTACTGCAGCTGTTGAATCAAATGCTTCAAACTTAGATGAAGTAATTGAAGAGATCATTGCAACCCGCATCAGCGAACGTGGTGAAACACGTATTGATGATAAGGTTACAGAAGCTGCAATGGAAGACAGGAAAAAGAATGGATATTTCTAATGTGAATGGTGAATAGTCAATGGTCAATGGCTGTTGCTTATTCACAATTCACCATTGACCATTCACGAAATAATGATTTAAATTTTTTAAGATAACATGGACTTATTACGTTTTATAACCGCAGGTAGTGTAGATGATGGCAAAAGCACATTGATCGGTCGTTTGTTGTACGACAGCAAAAACATTCTCATCGATCAACTGGAAGCGTTGGAGAAATCAACCAAGAACAGAACAGATGGTTCAGTTGACCTGGCGTTGCTGACTGATGGACTGCGTGCAGAAAGAGAACAAGGGATCACTATTGATGTGGCGTATCGTTATTTCACCACACCAAAGCGTAAGTTTATTATTGCTGATGCTCCCGGTCATGTGCAGTACACAAGGAACATGATCACTGGTGCAAGTAATGCCAACCTCATTATTATCCTGGTTGATGCAAGACAAGGTGTGGTTGAACAAACACGTCGTCATTCTATCATTGCTTCGTTGCTTAAGATCAAGCACGTGGTGGTAGCCATCAATAAAATGGATTTGGTTGAATACTCCCAGGATGTGTACAACAACATCGTGATTGATTATGCTGATGTAGCAAATCAATTAGGCTTGAAAGATGTTACTTATATTCCTATCAGTGCATTAAATGGCGATAACATTGTTGATAAATCTGAAACAATTACCTGGTACGAAGGCAAACCATTGCTTGAGTTTCTTGAGGCTGTTGAAATTGATAACGATATTAATTTAACTGATCCACGTTTCCAGGTACAGCTGGTGATCCGTCCGCAAACAGAAGATCTGCACGATTACCGTGGCTATGCCGGACAGGTAACGAGTGGTATTTATAAAGTGGGCGATAAAGTAACTGTATTGCCTGCCGGTATTGAAACAACCATCAGTACATTAGAAGTGGGTGGTAAATCTGTTGACGAAGTGTTTGCACCGCAGAGTGTAACCATTCAACTGGCAGATGATATTGATATCAGCCGTGGCGATTCAATTGTAAAATCAGATAATCTTCCACAGGTTAGCAATGAGCTTGATGTAATCCTTTGCTGGATGGATGATAAGCCATTGATCCCCGGTAACAAATATTACCTGCAGCATGGTAGCCGCCTAGTACGTTCTGTTGTAAAGCAGGTAGAATATAAATTGGATGTAAACAGTTTGCAGCAACAACCCATTGAAGGAAATGTGAAATTGAACGAAGTAGTAAAGGCTGTGATCAAAACGGCTTCACCATTGGTGTTCGATTCATATGATCGCTTAAACGAAAATGGCAGTGCTGTATTGATTGATGAAACAAGTAACAGCACGGTAGCTGCTGTTTTAATAAAATAAAAAAGCCGAAAGGTTTTTTTATGAAATCAAATTCTACTTGCTTAGTAGAATGATGAATAAAGAAAATAAGCTGATATGTCAGAGCAAAAGAAAAATAGTAACGGGGCTGGCAAAGTGATCCTTGCGGGAGCAGGGCCCGGTGATGCAGATCTCATTACTGTGAAATTGCAGCAGCGTTTGGCTGAAGCAGATGTAATTATTGTGGATCGACTGGTAAACCCGGAGATCACTGATTTGTATGCACGCCCCGATGCATTGGTATTGATGACCGGCAAACAAGGTTATCATGATGGATCAGTTGCACAGGAAGATATTAATAAGCTGTTGGTTGGTCATGCAAAGAATGGTAAAACAGTTTTGCGTTTGAAAGGTGGCGATGTTGCTTTCTTCAGCAATGTGCTTGATGAATTGCAAAGTTTGCAGGAAGCAAATATTGCATTTGAAATTATTCCAGGTATTACAGCTGCATCAGGTGCTTCTGCTTATGCAGGTATTCCGTTAACAGCAAGAGGTTATGCCAAGGCTGTTCAGTTCATCACATTTAACCCTTGCAGTTTTTACAGCCGTGAGCAATGGAAAGTATGGGCAACATCAACCGATACATTGGTGTTTTACATGGCTGCACGTAACCTCGATGGTTTAACAGAGTTGCTCCTGCGCCATTCAAAAAAACCGAATACACCGCTTGCAGTTATTGAGCAGGCCACAACAAAATTTCAACAGGTCCAAATAACAACAGTTAGCGATTGCGCCATCGATTTTGCTGATAAGAAGTTTAGTTCACCTTCATTGGTCATCATTGGTGATGTGGTGAAGCTGCATGAGCAATTCAGCTGGTATGAAGCCAGTAAAGCAGGTTCTGTTTTTCATGAATTAGTGACTGTTAAATAAAGCATTTTATGATTGGTGAATTACGATTAAAAAAATTACACGAGTTTTTTGAAGGCTATTCCAAAGAAGAATTGATTTGGGTGAATGGTTATTTGTCGGGTCTTGTAAGCAATGGCAAAATGAATGGTAATGCTGATGCAAATGGTCAGGATCAAAAAGCTCTATCAACCAAAAAAATCACACTTGCTTTTGGTACTGAAACAGGCAACTCAAAAAAACTCGCAACGCAATTGGCTGCTGCCGGTAAAAACAATGAACCCGGGATTAAAAGACAGTATACACTTCAGCCTTTAAAAGACATTCATTTTTATTCCAATGATATTGAAGGCAATTCGGGCCGAAAAGGGGATATTTCATATGTATATGTTTTTTGCATAATTGCATTGTTTGTTTTACTCATCGCATGTATCAACTACATGAACTTAACTACGGCACGTTTTGCCAACAGGGCAAAAGAAATAGCCGTACGAAAAGTAGCAGGAGCTTCAAGGAGGAGACTTACGGGGCAATTTCTTACAGAAGCATTTTTATTGACCACCGTTGCATTGCTGCTTGCATTGATACTGGTTAAACTGTTGTTGCCTTCTTTTAATGCATTCACAGAAAAACAATTAACGCTTAACAATCAAACCGACTTTCGCATTTATGCAGGCGTTTTTATAATCTTTATCATCACAGGATTACTGTCGGGCATGTATCCTGCGCTGTTTCAATCCGCTGCCAAACCCCTTTTATTACTTAAGAACAAGATCAATGTTGGCAAAGGAAATCTTTCCATGCGGCGTTCACTGGTGGTATTTCAATTTGCGCTTTCCATTATTATGATCATTGCTACTATTGTGGTTTACATGCAAATGAAATATGTAAACGCAAAGGATATGGGTTTTAATAAAGAACAATTGCTTGTGGTGGATATTAACAGCGGAAAGATCAGAAAGAGCGCCGAAGCCATTAAAACTTCCTTTGCAGCATTAGCACAGGTAAAAAACGTTTCGGTTAGTTCAAGAGTGCCGGGCGAATGGAAAGACCTTCCTAAGGTAAAGGTAAAAAATGAAAAAATACAAACTCCTGAAGGTGATGACATGTATTTCATTGGTGTGGATGATCAGTTCCTGGAAACCTTCCGGATAGATTTATTGCAGGGAAGAAATTTTGCTGCCGGCAGTGTTGCCGACTCCTCTGCAGTGCTGATCAACGAAACGGCAGCCAAAGCATTAGGCATCACCCGGCCTTCAGAACAACGGATTGAAATACCATTGGATCAGCCATTCAAAGCAAGAGTAATTGGTATTATAAAGGATTTTAATTTTCAGTCATTGCGTGAGCCACTTGCACCTATGGTATTGGGCTTTCAAAAAAATCCTGTTCAGTCTATTGATTACTTCGCCGTAAAAGTAACAACAGATAATATAAGCGAAACGCTCAAACAAATGGACGCTGTGCTTCACGGGTTTGATCAAAAACATCTTTTTGAATATCATTTCTTAGATAAAC
>JAKFDY010000411.1:0-7281 GCA_036675885.1 Lacibacter sp.
TGGAGAATGAATCTGACCGAATTTATAAGTTCAGAGATGAAAGAGTGTTCGATGCTTTGCGTGCAGCTACTTTGCGTATGATCACCATGGGCATCAGTGGGTTTGATTCACCCATTGCACAAAATTCATTACCTGAAGCTGCTGCTACAATTGATGGCATGCAGGCAATCATCAACTTATATCGCATCGAACTTGAAAAAAAGCAAACATGATTGTATAAACTGCTTTCGCAACACATGGCAACTGCTAAGAAAAATCTGTTATCAAACAACAGCAGTTTCAATTCTTTTGATCGTTTGCAGTTCATCACACAATATGCAAATCCACTTTCTGCAGCAATTGTGAAAACACGTTTGCAATTGGGATTTGTGATGCCGGAAGAAAGAAGACCGGTGAATCCTGATGCATTAACCATTTTTGAGAGCAATGCTTTTGATATCCGTTTCTTTTCTCCTGCAGACCGTTATCAAATAACTCCTGAACGTATCGAATTAGGTCGCAGGCTTTTTTATGATGTGATTCTTTCAGGTACAAAGAACCGCAGCTGTGCTACCTGTCATCAACCTGAGAAAGCGTTTACTGATGGATTGACAACTGCTATTTCCATCGACAACAAAACAAATCTTACACGCAATACGCCAACTCTTTGGAACTCCGCATTACAAACACGGCAATTTTTCGATTCACGTACAACAACACTGGAAGATCAGATGAGTGCTGTGGTACACAACCCGGCAGAAATGCAGGGCTCATTGGAAGAAAGTATTCCGCTTCTTCAGCAACATCCTGAATATAAAAAACTTTTTCAGCAGGCGTATCCCGAACACAAAGAACCCATCATTCAATATAATATCGGTAATGCCATTGCATCTTATATCCGGTCGTTGGTAGCATTGAATTCACGTTTTGATTTATACATGCGTGGTGATAAAACAAAGATGAATGCTGTTGAGAAAAATGGATTTAATCTTTTTACGGGCAAGGCCAAATGTGGCACCTGTCATTATATGCCTTTGTTTAATGGCCTTGTGCCAACAGAGTTTGTAGAAACTGAATCAGAAGTATTAGGTGTGCCAAATACAAAAGATAAGACCAAGCCGCTCCTGGATAGTGATGAAGGGAAGTTTGGTTTTACAACAGCAACTGTTCATCGGTTTGCATTTAAAACAGCAACGCTTCGCAATATTGCATTAACAGCACCTTATATGCATAATGGTGTTTTTCATACGCTTGAAGAAGTGTTGGATTTTTATAACAACGGTGGTGGGAGCGGATTGAATATTGCACCTGAAACACAAACTCTTCCTTCAGACAAACTAAATCTTACCAGCAAAGAAATCAAAGATATTATTGCGTTTATGAAAACGCTGACAGATACAACTGCAAAAAAATAAAGCCACCCTTTCAAGGATGGCCTTATTACATATACTTATACGGATTATTCTACAACTACAATTTTTTGTGTTTCTGATTTTTTATTACCAACAAGTCGTAAGAAATAAACTCCTGCCTGCAAGTGAGATGTGGTAATTGACGTGTTACTTGTGAACTTGTACGTTTGAATGATCCTTCCTGAAACATCTACAAGTGCTGCTTCCGTTGCATCTGTTGTGTTGGTTTGCATCAGGAGAGGCTGGCCTTTTTTCACCATTGAAGGCAATACTTTTAAGGTATACAGGTTTTGCGTTGTTGCATCTGTTGTATTCCCAAACCTTCCTGCACCACCTACTGTTACATTAAATACATCTGTTACACAGGTTCCAGTAGCGAAATCTTTTACAGTGTAGGTTGTGGTTGATGATGGGCTAACGGTGATGCTTCGTGTGGTTTCACCTGTTGACCAACTATATGTACCGGAAGGCCATGATGCTGTTAATGTAGTAGGTGTGCCTGAAACAATGGTGAGATCAGTTGTTTTATTCACATCTTTCATAATGCTGAATTTATCCCAGATCGTTCCATCCATGCGAATGAATTTCTGATCGAGCCTGTTGCCTTCAACTTCAATATAGGTCATACCGCCATCATTGATCGACCAAGGCAAGGCATTGTGCGGATAACCACTTTGTGTTCCACCACTTGCTCCTGCAGAACCCGAAAGCACATATACGGTACCGTGATTAGCGCCTGTTGCAGGAAGGTAAGGACAGGAGTTTGCGCTGCCATCATACATGCCACTGCTGCTGCTCTTGGCATGTGTACCCACGTTGAAGGAAGATTCATTCCCATAGTATCCATCGAGTAAATAGGATCTTTCATAATCGTGGCTATGACCGGTAAGAATAAGATCAACTCCATAACGTTCCAATATGCGGATGAAATTCTGACGGATATTGATCAACTCTGTTTCAGTATCAGAATTATGACTGCCCATTGTGTAAGGCGGGTGATGCCAGTATGCAATAACCCATGGTTTGGTGTTTGCAGCAAGATCCTGTTTTACCCATACAGCCTGTGCGCCTAATGTATCATACATACGTGTAGTGCCACCATCTTCTTTGCCATAAGAGTTAAGTGAAATGAAATGAACATTGCCAATGTCGTAAGAAAAATAGTGTTCATTGCCTGAAGCAACACCACCGCATTCTGCATTTGCAGGCAAGGTGAACATGTCGTAGTAAGGAAGATTGTGATCTGCCTGCCGGCTTGCACTTTGTGCATAATCATGATTGCCGGGAGATGGATACAGTTTGTGATTCTTTAAAATATTACTTCCATATGGGTTAAAGAAGTTGCTGCTATATTCTGCATCTGTACCATTGCTGTAGGCATTATCTCCAAGTAAGATCCATGCATCAGCTGCTTCAAGATTATTACTGGTGAGGTAATTTCGATAAGCAGTAAGTGAACCCGACTGATGATTTAAACTATTTGTGCCACAATCACCAAAAGCTGCTATACGAATCTTGCGTGTTGTAGCAGCAGGAGGAACAGTCTGGAAATAATTAGCAACATCACCCTGTATAACAGCAGTTGTAGTTCCAACTGAGTAATAATATTTGGTATCAGCTGAAAGACCCGTTACACGAAGTTCATGTTCGGTTAAACTCGCTGCATCATTTACAATCGCAATGTCATTGCCTCCGGGTGTAGTGCCAATCTGTATTCTTGAATCACTCGCAATATCTGTTCTCCAACGGATGCTTACTGCAGTTTCATTACCCATTTGCAGGTAAGGGCCACGTGTTATAGCAGGTACAACGGTGCCGGTGTTTCCTTTGATCTCAAGATCGAAACTGATATCACTACTGTTGGCAGCATTCTGATGTATTTCAACAGCAATAACATTGTTGCCTGCAATAAATGCAGAAGGTAAAAGTGTAAATGTTTGTGCAGTGGCGCCATCATCACTTGCTAATGTTGCAAGCGTATTATAAACAGCCCCTGCCGCAAGGTTGTTACGATATACTTCTGTGCCATTGATATAAATAGCAACTCCATCATCTCTTTTTACATTCGCTGTAAAGCTTGTATATGCATTTGGGTCAGTAACACTGATTGTTTTTCTGAAATAAGTTGTGATGTATTTGTTATTCGCATCTGAACCATAACTCACAATGGTTGCTTCATCAGCATCACCATAGCCTAACTGAGCCGCACCACTTGCCCAACCTACGTCATTAAAGGATGTGCCGATCCATGCAGTGCCCTGGTTACTGCCATTGTCCAGGTATTTCCATGAAGCGCCGTAGGCAATTAATGTTGAAGGTGGGGGAGTTACACTTTGTGTTGTGAATTGTGCAGTAACATAGGAACTGCTGTTCGATGAACAATTCGTTCTTACTCTCCAGTCGTACAATGTAGCTGCAGTTAACCCGCTTAAATTAACTGAAGTTGCAGTAGTAGCTGTTGCTGCATTGATCCATGTAGAAGAAGTATTGACTTTGTAATCTACATCATATGAAACAGCACCGCTTACTGTTGCCCAGCTAACTGTTGCTGTATTGGTAGTAATGCCTGACGATGTTAATCCTGTTGCAGTATTACATACCGGAGGAGCTGTGTTGCCAATCAATTCAAGATCAAAAGAGATATCTGTACTGTTTGCAGTGCGTTGGTGAATTTCAACTGCAATTGTATTGTTGCCTGTTACTAATGTACCAGCTACCAGGGAAATTGTTTGTTGAGTGTTACCATCATCGGCTGCGTCAGTAGCTGCCTTTGTAGTATAAGAAACAGTACCTGTAGGCATATTGCTGCGGAAACGTTCTGTACCATTAATATATACAACTGCACCATCATCTCTTTTCAGATTCAACGTAAAACTACTGTAGATGGATGCATCTGCAACGGTAATTGTTTTGCGGAAATAAGTTGTGATATGTTTTTTATTTGCATTACCACCATAGCTTACAACAGTAGCTTCATCGCCATCGCCATAACCTAATTGTGCAAGGCCCGATGCCCAGCCAGCATCATTAAAAGAAGTGCCTCTCCACGCTGTTCCCTGGTTAGTTCCGTTGTCAAGATATTTCCAAGAGGAATTGTACGGAACCAGTGTTGTTTGAGCCATTAGATTGATAACAAAAAGCAGCAATGAAGATGTGCATAGAATCCGTGCCATGAGTTTTGGTTTTATTGTTTGTTAGCTTTTGATGAGTGAAATTATTGTCTGAAACAACAAGAAAGCCTGCGGTTACATTATTAAATATTGAAATAATTCCTTGAAACTGCAAGACATATTAGCTTTTTTTTAAATTAAGACCAATCGACACATGGTTTCATAGAGCGGGTGGAATTTGAATGGAAATTCTTTCGAGTGCTTGTTAAGCAGTAAAATGGCTGGCTGCCTCCATTGCATAGCACAAACGGTTGGCCCAAATGAATTTAATTCAATTGTGCGGTTTCAATTATCATGCAGGATTTGTACTGTAATCTTGCGCATACGGTTGAACACTCATCGAACGGGTTTAACTTATAATTTTAAATCAACAATTTTTTAATTGCTCTCATCAATGAAAAGATTGTCATTCGGTTTACTTTTAATTCCCTATGTTGCCATCGGTCAAGTATCGGTGGCAACATCTTTTTCAGGCAATATGGTTTTGCAAAAGAAATGACCGATTGCTACCTGGAGAAAACGATACCTGGTAAAGAAGTAACTGCTCAGTTTGCAGGTGAATTAAGGGGGAATGAATACGCTTTGGATTCAGTTGCTGTGTTTATTTCAAAACAATTCGGCAAATATAAAACCGCAATCAATCATCATAGCCAGTAACAAATTTAAGATCGAAGTTTTGCTATTATTCTTTTCAATACGCCGGGTTTGCAAACCGGTAATTCAGAGCCTTTGAATTGTTTTTCCATTAACGGAAAAGAAATGAACGAAGTAATTATTCATAATAAACAGGTGTTAGTGAAATCGAAACAAAAGCCTGCCTATATTTATCATGTCTGGCAGCCGTTCAGTAAGAGGAAGTTGATGAACGAAGAACAATTGCCGGCATCAATTTTTAAACTATTAGTTAAGTGAAGAAGATTAACATTGCATGTCTGCTGTTACTGATGCAGCAATTTCTGTTTGCACAACGTAACGATGTAACGATCCGTTTCGATGCGCCTGCTACACATTTCACCGAGAGTCTTCCATTAGGTAACGGACGTTTAGGCGCCATGGTTTTTGGTGATACAAAAAAAGAGCGCATTGCACTCAACGAAATTTCATTATGGAGTGGCGGCCCGCAGGATGCAGATGCTGAAAATGCATATCAATATTTAAAACCTATACAGGATTACCTGCTTGCAGGAAATAATAAAGCGGCACAGGAACTTTTGCAGAAACATTTTATCTGCAAAGGAAAAGGTTCAGCGAATGGTGCAAATGGGAAATATGGTTCTTATCAAACAATGGGCGACCTGTTCATTAGCTGGAAGGATAGTGCAGCTGCAGTAACCAATTATAAACGTTGGTTAGATATTGAACAGGCAAAAGCGATCACACAGTTTACCCGTAATGGAGTAACATATACGGAAGAATGCTTTGTTGATTTTGTAAATGATATCACATGGGTGAAACTTTCTTCTTCTAAAAAGCAATCGCTCAATGTGGCGCTTTCATTATATCGTAAAGAACATGCAACCATCAAAACAAAAAAGAATACAATTGGTATGGTGGGGCAGTTGCCTTCTGCAAGTGATAAAGGAATGCAGTTTGCTACGTTTGTACAACCGGTACTGAAAGACGGTAAAATAAAACAGGAGGGGAACGATCTTGTGATTGAACATGCAACCGAATGCTGGATAAAAATTTCTTCGGCCACCAATTATAACAATGCAACAGGCAGTCTGTCATTAACTGATGTAGTTGAAAAGGCATTTCAATATCTCAACAAAACAAAACCATTGAATTTTGGTACAGCACAACTGAAGAGTACTGCAGCTTATCAAAAATGGTTTAACCGTTGCCGTTGGACAATGCCCGATAGTAAAACGGGAACAGCGTTAACCACCAATCAACGCCTCATCAATTATAACAAAGGCGAAGAAGATCTGCAACTGCCTGTATTATATTTCAACTTCGGAAGATATCTACTCATCAGCTCATCTCGTCCCGGCTTATTGCCTGCGAATTTGCAGGGACTGTGGGCAGTGGAATATCAAACACCATGGAATGGTGATTATCACCTCAACATTAATATTCAAATGAATTACTGGCCTTCTGAGTTAACAAACCTCGGTGCATTGGCCGAACCGATTCATCGCTTCACGTCATCACTCGTTGCAAATGGTAAAAAAACTGCAAAGGCATATTATAATGCAAATGGTTGGGTGGCGCACGTTATCAGTAATCCCTGGTTCTTTACATCTCCCGGCGAAGGAGCTGCATGGGGATCGACATTAACAGGCGGTGCATGGTTAAGTGAACATATCTGGGAGCACTATCGTTTTACAAAAGATACGGTTTTCTTGAAAAAATATTATCCTGTATTAAAAGGTGCCGCACAGTGTTTACAATCGATCTTAATTAAAGAACCAACACATGGATGGTTGGTAACAGCACCATCTAACTCGCCTGAACATGCATACAAAATGCCCGATGGTTTTGTTGGTAACACATGTATGGGGCCAACAATGGATATGCAGATATGCAGGGAATTGTTTAATGCGTGTATCACTGCATCTTCAGTATTGAGTGTTGATACAAAATGGCGTACTGAATTGAATGAAACGGTGAAACAATTAGCACCAAATCAAATCGGAGCCAAAGGCGATCTGAATGAATGGGTGAATGATTGGGAAGATGGCGAGCCGCATCACCGTCATGTTTCGCATTTGTACGGC
>JAKFDY010000412.1:0-29566 GCA_036675885.1 Lacibacter sp.
AAAGATTGATGTGCCTGTTCCAAAAACGGTGATTCTTCCATCGAAGGAAAGGCCCAATGATACAACTGATGAATCGTTCAGCAACCTTGCTTATCCAATGGATTGGGAAGGTATGTTCAGCTATATTGGTTTTCCTGCTTACATGAAACCATTTGCCGGTGGTGGATGGAAGAATGTTTATAAGCTTCGTAATGCAGAAGAGTTTTTTGAAAAGCATGCTGAAACAAATCAACTGGTGATGCTGTTGCAGGAAGAAATTGTGTTTGAAGAATATTATCGTTGTTATTGTATTGGCCGCAAACATGTACGCATCATGAGTTATGAACCACGCAACCCGCATCATCTGCGTTATGTGGCCGACTTTCAGCCATCAACTGAAAAACTACAGATGATGACAGATATTGTACTTCGTATTAACAACTATCTCGGTTACGATTTCAATACTGTTGAATTAGCATTAAGAAATGGAGTTCCTTATGCAATCGACTTCTGTAATCCGGCTCCTGATGCAGATCTTGCAAGTGTTGGCCAGGAAAATTTTGATTGGGTAGTTGAAGCATCTGCCAGCTATGCAATTGAACGAGCACTTGAACAAAAAGATGGTGCAGATAATTTAACGTGGGGAGAATATGTAAAACGTGGTGCGAATAAACAACCGCTTTATTAACTATTTTGACAGCTATGTTTACGGAATACGATCCTGAAAAGAATAAATTTCTCCTGGTTGAAGAACCCGATTCGTCACTTGAATACTCGTATGCCGATTATTTAAAGTGGAAGTTTGAAGAGCGGGTTGAACTAATAAGAGGTCGCACTATGAAAATGACTGCACCGAACCGTAAGCACCAGGATATATCCAGAGAATTGATGTTTTGTTTCACATCATTTTTAAAAGAAAAAAAATGTAAAGCGTACAATGCTCCTTTTGATGTACGATTGCCTCGCAAAATAAAATCAACAAACGAAGAAATTTTTACAGTCGTACAACCGGATGTTTGTATCATATGCGATTTTACAAAACTCGACGACAAAGATTGCATTGGAGCTCCTGATCTTGTAATTGAAATCCTTTCGCCCGGTAATTCAAAAAAAGAAATCAGGTTAAAATACGAAGTATATGAAGGGGCTGGCGTAAAAGAATACTGGATCATTAATCCTGTTGAAGAAAATGTTGCCGTGCTGGTATTAAACGTATCCGGAAAATTTGAAGGAGCCCGGTTGTATGCAACAGGCGATATCATTTATTCAAACACAGTTCCAGGATTAACTGTAGATCTCAGTGATATATTTCAAAATAATGAGTAAGATATGGGAATGATTAATTATAAACAATTCACATTAGGTGTTGAAGAAGAATACATGGTATACGATCCCATTACAAGGGAATTAAAAAGCCATGAACAGAAAATTGTAAGCGAAGGCCAAAAAGTAATTAAAGACAAAGTAAAAGCTGAGATGCACCAGGCTGTGGTGGAAGTTGGTACAGATATTTGCCAGGATATTGACGAAGCTTTTAAAGATGTTTCATTACTGCGTAAAACCATCAGTAGCATTGCAGGTAATCTTGGTTTGGCTGTTGGCGCAAGCGGTACACACCCGTTCAGTCATTGGCAGGATCAGTTAATTACAGATCATGTTCGATACAACCAAATTGTAAATGAATTGCAGGAAGCTGCACGTAGTAACCTCATTTTTGGTTTGCATGTGCATGTAGGTATGGAAAACAGAAAGATGGCGATTCACTTAGCAAACTCTGCACGTTATTTTTTACCGCATGTTTATGCACTCAGCACCAATTCTCCTTTTTGGGAAGGACGGATGACAGGTTATAAATCATTCCGTACAAAAGTGTTTGATAAGTTTCCACGCACAGGCATCCCTGAAGCATTCGACAGCATTGAAGCGTATGAGAATTATGTTTCACTGTTGATAAAAACCAACTGCATTGATAATGCAAAAAAAATATGGTGGGATCTTCGTGTGCACCCTTTCTTTAACACCATCGAGTTTCGTATCTGCGATGTACCGATGACAGTTGCAGAAACCATTGCCATTACTGCATTGTTCCAGGCTATTACAGCCAAGCTATACAAACTGCGTAATAAGAATCTGAATTTTATACAATACCAGCGTGCACTGATTAATGAAAATAAATGGCGGGCCAGCCGTTACGGTATTGATGGATACCTGATTGATTTTGGGAAAGAAGAAGAAACAAATACACGTGCACTCATCTACGAATTACTCGACTTTGTTGATGATGTTGTTGACGATTTAGGTTGCCGGCATGCCATTAATTACATTCCTGAGATGATGAACAAAGGCACTGGTGCCGACAGACAATTGAAGATATATGAAGAAACAAAAAGCCTTCCAGCTGTTGTGGATTATATTGGAGGAGAGTTTTTAATTGGAACGTAATTTCGTTTTATGAAGCGGTGTCTGTTCATCCGAAGGATGACTGCACACCTGAATTAAAACGGCGTTGTACAGTCACCTTTCAGGTGAGTTGACAACAACCAAACATCAACCCGTTAGACACGTAAGTCAGACGGGTTTTATTTTTCAAAGTACGCAACACTGCCACCTACCCAGGTTTTATCTTTGTTATAACGCACACCAATCATTTTTCCTTTGCTCATGCGTGCAAGATTAATGGCTGCATGCGGACGCTCATCGCCATCTGGCCAAACATACATCATGCGAATCTCAACTTTAGCAGGTTCATCTGGCGTTTCAATCACATCAGCATATTTTACTTTACGTTGCAGTATAAAATTCTCCGGGTCTTTGATACTATCAATATCTTCCTGCGTTACATCAATGATCACACCTTGTCCTGCAAAAGAAAACAAAGGCTTCAACACATAATTCGAAAGATCACTTGGCAGTTGTTTGATCTCATTGAGAAAAAATGTTTCGGGAACATAAGGATGATCAATAAACGGAAGCGTAAACTTGCTGATGCGGTAGAACCAGTTAGGATGAGGCACCCACTCTACATCGAGATCTTGTGTTATATCCACCACATCACCCAGCTTTTCTTTATTGGCTTTGAGATCATCAAAGATGATGCGGTTGTAAATGCGTTTGATCTCAGTTTTTTCGCCGTCTTTTAAATAGTAAAGTTTTCTACCTTCCTGGATAAGTTTGGTTAAGCAAACTACTTCAATACCTGTGTAATCTTTTGTGCAGGAAAAATCAATGCGTGTTTTTTGTTCTTCAGGTTTTATTTCAAGCAGTATCACATTTTCTGCTGGCAAATTTCCAATGAGCAATTTACGCAACATATCAATGTAAGTTTCTTTTGTATAGCCATTGAGATATTGACTGTAGTTTGATGGAACCGGAAAATGTCGTTCAACAACTTCTGGATAATATACCTGGAAACCAAACAAAGTTGGAAAGCCCTGCATCTCGATCAATTGTGGTTCCAATTCACTTTCTTCATTAATGCATATACCAAAATCGAAAGCGATCATATGTGCCTGTTTATTTTCATTCGGCACTTTTTCGCCTGCAGGAATAGCACGCTCTGTCATTGCCAGGAATTTTTCATTGCAGATCACATCCACAATACTCTCGCAGGCATCCATCACTTTTTGTTTGAACTGCTTATCAATAAAAACCGGTGTTTCACTTACACGAAATTCAATATCACCCGGAAACCTGCTGTGCAGATCTTTTAAGAAGGCTTCATATTTTTCAATGGTAAAACTGCTGTTAAACGCCTTGCGGATTGAAGGAACCATAGAAGTAGTTTGTCTTCTAAAAGTATCAGATTTTATTTAAATAAACACAAAGGGTTGCCAACCTTTAATCAGGTTATTTCAATTTCACAAACCGTAAGAAGGTTGGCACCCCTCAAGAATTTATACTTCAACTGTATCCATCGAAAACACTGCATGATGCAGAAAGTTGGGCAATATGTGAGAGTAAGTCAACAGAATTTTATCAGGATCTTCCAGGTGTTCGATCATGCTTTTCCATTTTTCAAATCCATGATTATCGATCACCGTTTTCTTTTTATCGTCTTTTTGCAGGTACATGCTCATACCAATAGCATCGGCTTCCGGATGAAATTGAGTACCGATCATGTATTGGTTAAAACGCACACCCATAATTGCACGTTCAAACGGAACATGCGGACGTTCCTTTTCGATACATAGTAATGTAGCTCCTATTTCCCTGAGATGTTTATGATCGGGTTGTATTACCTGGTAATCACGGCTATCAACTGCATAAAATGGATCTTTCAATCCACCAAATACCACTTCATCAGAAACATTGCCAATAAAATGCACCGGGAATACACCAAACGCTGTGGACTTACGTGCACAAACATTACCTATATTAAAATAACGACAGGCTAATTGAAAGGAATGACAAATAAAAAACACCGGTTTCTTTTGTTCGTTCAATGGATTATCGTTCCATGCTTTTACATCACCAACCCATTTAAAAAATGTATTCTCCCACTCGGTTCCTTCACTTTCCAAAGGATTGCCCGGACCACCGGAAGAA
Organism: Lacibacter sp.; assembly: GCA_036675885.1. Taxonomy (GTDB): domain Bacteria; phylum Bacteroidota; class Bacteroidia; order Chitinophagales; family Chitinophagaceae; genus Lacibacter. Next base: position 4,525 of record JAKFDY010000412.1, read on the forward strand.
ATAAACACATCATAAGAAGAGATATCTGGCATAGCACATTTGCCACGCACATCAAACTCATCCCAACTCAGGTCCAATACACTTATTTCGGCGAAGCTGTTGAGTATTTCACGTATACAACGCATACCCTGGTTGGCAACGCCATTATACATATCTAATATTGCAACACGCACCTGTTTTACTTCTGCCATAAACGGCAAATTTATTGATTTTTTGATCTCCAAACTGACGTTCATCTATCCACAAATGTGTAAAATGAAATGGGCCGCAAAGAATTGCAGCCCATAACGTATAAGGAATCGCAAAAAATCTTACATGCCCATGTCCATCTTCTTCTGCTTTAAGCTGTTTAAAGATGGATCCATTTCAATTGCTTTATCGCAAAGTGCCATGCCTTTATCTTTCTGCCCCATTTTTTGGTAAGCCATACCAATCATATACAAAGCTCTTGCGTTTTTATTGTCGGTTTGTAATACCATATCCCAATTATCGATGGCATCTTTATAACGACCGCCTTTATATAAAGACTCAGCTAATGCATAACGAACAGTTAAGCTGTGCGGACGTTTTTCTAATGATTTCTCCAGGTTCTCTGTTGACTTAGCAAAATTGCCGAGGTTCATATAGCAATATGCCAAACTTTCAAAGTAATCAGCATTTTGTTGCCAGCCACGTTGAGCAGCAAGCTCAAATGTTGCAATAGCATTCTTATCATCAGGAATTGCATAATACACCATTGCCATTTCATAGAGATAACGTGCATTCTTTTGATCAGCATTCGCTGCTTTCTGGTAATAAGGAATTGCTTGCTTGTAGCGTTCCATTTCCAGGTAGCTACGACCAATCGTATAAAACATCACCGCATTTGCTGTATCTGTTTCAGCAGCATGCAACAAACGGTTAATGGCTTGCGGATAATCTTCTAAATAATAATGACACATGCCAGAGATGTAGTGCATGGGTTTATCCTTATGCAGTTTTTCCCATTTGGAAGTAAATTCCAATGCATCCTTATGGCGACCAAGGTTAAAATAAAGATTTGCTAATTGCTGAAACGTTGATTCATTATTTGGTTCCAGTCTGTGCCAGCGGGTGTAAGCATCAACTGCCTGGCGATAATTTTTGCTTTCCATACCATACTCACCCATAGCTTTTAAGGCATCAATGTTTGTGGTATCGTATTTCACTGCCTGTTCAAAAAGATTTATGGCCAACTGGATACGACGCTCCTGTTTGGCAGTTATAGCTCTTTGTAAAACGGCGTTGGAACTGTCTCTGTTTTGAGCAAAAGCCCCTAATGAGAGGAGGAAAATAGTTGCGGTAATGAATAACCGGGTTTTCATGGGATTTCTATTTTGGATTTTGTAAAATTAACCATAATAAATTTAGTCACAAGCGTAGTTTTACTCGCATAAACCCTGCCATTTTTTACATTTTTAGGTGTTTACCTTAATAAAATTGCACCCAAAGGAGGTAAATGTAGATTTAACTCGTACCAGCCTGCCTCTCCATCCACTATTCTTACGCCAATTTCAGGATTAAATACATCGCCGGTGCCCCAGAATTTCCGGTCGTTGCTGTTGAAAAGTTCAGTCCAGTTTTGTTTGCCTTGTACATGCAGTTTCCAATCTCTCCGAACAACAGGCGTCATATTCAACACCACTAGTATATCATCTTCAGGCTTTTTCCCTTTTCGCCTGTAACCCATCACCGATTCGGCTCCACGATTCAGATCAACCCATTCAAAGCCAAATTTATTAAATTGATTTTCGTACAAAGCCGGTTCTGATTTCAGGAGATTGGCCAAGGTCTTTACACATTCCAGCACGCCTTTATGTGAATCGAATTGAAGCAACTCCCACTGCAATTCGCTCTTGTAATTCCATTCACTGGTGGCACCAAACTCATTGCCCATAAACAAAAGCTTACCACCGGGATGGGTAAACATATAGCTGTACATCAACCTCAGGTTGGCAAATTTCTGCCATTCGTCACCCGGCATTTTATACAGCATCGGACTTTTTCCATGCACCACTTCATCATGACTGAGAGGTAACATAAAATTTTCGTCATAATAATACATCATACTGAAAGTGAACTGATCCTGCTGGAATTGACGATACAACGGATCCTGCTTAAAGTACTTCAACGTGTCGTGCATCCAGCCCATCATCCACTTCATACCAAAGCCTAAACCATCGCCAAAAGTTGGCTTGCTTACGCCTGGCCAATCGGTGGCTTCTTCAGCAATAGTCTGCACATCGGGAAAGTCACGAAAGATGGTTTCGTTAAGATCTTTAATAAAAGCAATAGCCTCCAGGTTTCCATCGCCGCCAAACTCATTTGGCTCCCACTGCCCTGCTGTGCGTGAATAATTAAGTTTGAGCATCGACGATACGGCATCCACCCGAATGCCATCAATATGATATTTCCTGAACCAATGCATTGCACTGCTGATGAGGAAAGATTTTACTTCGCCACGTTTATAGTTGAAGATATAGCTGTTCCAATCGGGGTGATAACCTTTGCGCATATCAGCATACTCGTAGGTATGAGTTCCATCAAACATAAAAAGTCCATGTGCATCGTATGGAAAATGCGAAGGCACCCAATCAAGCACCACACCAATACCTTCGTTATGGAAAGCTTCCACCAGTTTCATAAACTCTTGCGGTGTTCCATAGCGTGATGTCGGTGCAAAATAACCTGCCCCCTGGTAACCCCAGCTTCCATCAAACGGGTGTTCCATAATGGGCATCAACTCCACATGTGTAAAGCCCAATTCTTTTACATAGTTCACCAACTTATCACGGAAGAAATCATAGGTATGATAAACTTCTTCATTGTTTTTATCCGGACGCATCCAACTGGCAAGATGTACTTCATACACACTCCAAGGAGCATCAAGTTTGTTATGTTCTTTTCGTTTCGCCATCCAGCCTGCATCCTGCCACTCATATTCAAGTTGCCATGTTCTTGATGCCGTATTGGGCCGCACTTCCCAGTAATTAGCGTAAGGATCACCTTTATCTAATTTCTGACCGGCATAACCATATATATGATATTTGTAAGAAGATCCTTGCGGAAGATTTGGAATAAACCCCTCCCATATTCCTGAATTATCAAGACGAACAAATAATGGATGACTCTCTTTGTTCCACTCATTAAAACTTCCAAATACAGAAACAAACGTTGCATTGGGAGCCCACACAGCAAAGTAATAACCTGTTGTTCCCAACACTTCCATTACATGCGAACCAAACAATTCATCACAACGATAGTTAGTTCCGTTTTGAAAGTTGGCAATATCATCACCCTCAAAACGGGAATAATTCCACACAGCTTTTGTTGTGTCAACGAAATGATAATCCTCGTATTTTTTAATAGTCTCCATTTGCTTTTATTTTAGTTGAACGCCCGCACTTATTTCTCTATCTGCACACTTGTAAAAAAATGCGGTATCGTTTGTATGGAAATATAGCACTTTAACATCTTTCATACATTATGTGCAACAAAAAGATTTTAATATAGCGCTTTATTATTAAACCAGAACCTTCATCATCTCTTAACCAACACCATGCATTCACCCAAACTCTTACTGCTTGTCAGTATCTGCTTGTTCTGTTCTTTCCAATCTTTCAGTCAGCAAAATAAAATCTCCGGTTATATTACCGATACCAGTTCAGGAAAGAAACTGGGCCAGGCCGTTGTTAGCCTTATACACATACAGGATTCAATTCTGTCAAAGTTTACACGCACAAACGATGAAGGTTTTTTTGAATTGAAAAACATTCCGCAAGGGAAATATATTTTCATGATCAGCTACCCCGGGTATGCCGAGTATGTAGATGAACTTGATATTAAGGGTGATGTAGCAATGATTAAAACTGTCACCATTATTCCAAGAAGTAAATTGCTGGAAGAAATTATTATTCAACAGAAAGTAGCAGCCATCCGTATAAAAGGTGATACAACAGAATACAAGGCCGATAGTTTTCATGTTGGCCCTAATGCCAATGTACAGGAACTTTTGAAACGGCTACCAGGTTTGCAGGTAAATGCTAAAGGAGAAATAACAGCACAGGGACAGAAAGTAGAAAAGATATTGGTTGATGGTGAAGAATTTTTTAGTGATGACCCTGCTGTTGTTACACAAAACCTTCGTGCCAATATTGTAGACAAAGTACAAGTGTTTGATAAGAAAAGTGAGCAAGCTGAATTTACGGGCGTGGATGATGGGCAAAAAACAAAAACCATTAACCTTGAATTAAAAGACGATAAGAAGAAAGGCTATTTTGGAAAAATTGAAGCAGGCAGCGATTTCGATCGTTACAGAAATGGGAAAGCCATGATCAATTCATTTCAGAAAAAACAAAAAGTTACTGCTTATGTCACCCATAACAATACCACGTTTGAAGGATTGAATTGGAATGAACAAAGGAATTTCGGCGCCAATAATATGCGAACAGAAATATCGGGTGATGGTGGCATGATGATGTGGAGTGAAGGCGATGATTTCAGTTACGGACAAGGTCTGCCCACTTCTACTACAGCAGGCGCTGCTTACCTCAACAAATGGAACAAGGATAAGAACAGCATTAACGGCAATTACCAGTTTAACGATCAAAGTGTAAAAGGCCGCAATACCAGTTTTACACAAACCTTACTTGACGACGATTCCAGTTTCAGCAGCCATACAACGGAACAGTTTAACAGCTTTCGTAACAGGAATAAATTATCGGGGATGTATGAATGGCAGATCGACTCCAGCAGCAACTTTAAGTTTAGAGCAAGTGGCTCCATAGTGAATACCCGCAAAGTGAGCGACTACAGCAGCTATTCGGAAAGTGATGACTTGCTACCGATTAACAAAACTGAACGCACCACTTCGAACGCTGGTGAAAACCGTGACTTTACATCTGAAATCAGTTACCGCAAACGATTAAAAAAAGCCGGTCGCACCATCAGCTATAGCGGCAACTTCAGTAACAATCTGCGTTCAAGCGATGTTTTTCTTTTTTCTAACAATGAATTTTATGATAAGAACGGCAACCTGTTCCGTGAACAGGATATCGATCAGAAAAAAATAAGTGATGAAAACAGCTTTACCGTACAAAACAGTTTGGTGTACACGGAGCCGTTAACAAAAAAATGGAACCTGGAACTCACCTACCGTAACCTGTTTAACCGCAATGATGCAGAATTGAATACTTTGGAGAAACCGGTTTCAACTGATAAATACTCAGATATTGTCGACAGCCTGAGTAACCATTTCCAGTTTCGTACAAGCAACCATACAGGAGGTTTTTCCTTCCGTTATACTGGTAAAAAAATAACCTCTTCTTTTGGTACAGCAATCGGGCAAACCCATTTCGGTTTAGATGAATTACGTAAGTACAAGGAGCGTTCGGCAAACTTTACCAACCTCCTGCCAAGAGCAAGCATACGCTTCACACCCAAAAAACAAAAAAACTTTTCACTCAACTATAATGGCAATACCGAAAATCCGTCGCTGCAACAGATCAATCCTATTATCGACAATACCGATCCGTTGAATATCAGCATTGGCAATGAAAACCTGAAACAGGCGTTTCGGCACAACTTCTACTTTAACGGATACGATTATAAAGTATTCAAAAACAGGGATATTTCTTTCTACGGTAATTTTTCCTTTGTAAACAATGCCATCAGCAGTGCCAGCTTTATTGATTCAATTGGCAGGCGTATCAACCAGGCCATTAATATTAATGGCAACTACTCCGGCAGTCTATCAGGAAGTTACGGTTTCGAAGTGATGAAAAGTACAAATTTCCGTTTTGGCATTAACAGCAGCACCGGTCGTAACAGAAACTTCGTTAACAACCGCCTTAATACCAGTTATAACTATTCTGCCGGAGTGAGCGTAGGACTTTACCGCTGGAGTGATAAATGGTTCAATTTCGGGTTAGACTTACGTCCCTCCTACAACTATTCCAAATCTTCCCTTAACAAATTGAGCAGCACACAATACTGGAGCATGAGATCTTATCCAAATCTTGACTTGAAGTTTAAAAAACAGAAACTGTATATCAACCTGGGGGCAGAGATAAACATTTATGAAAAAACGGGAGCTTTTCAGAATCAACGGAATATTTGTTTCATCACCGGACTGGTGAAACGAACATTCACTAAATCTGATGCGTTGGAAGTAAAACTTTCGGTAAATGATTTACTTAATCAAAACCTGGCTGTGCGCCGTAATATCAGCAGTAACTTTATTTCGGAAAACACATTTGAGAATATCCGTCGTTTCTGGTTGCTGACATTCGCCTGGAACTTTACAAAAAATGGCAAACCCTCTAATTTCTAATCTTAGCAACAACTCATACAATGAAAAAATATTTCTTATTAACACTAGTGGTGCTGACAGGTTTTGCAGCCGAAGCCCAGGTAAAATTCATCAGCAGCGGACGTATTGAATTTGAAAAGAAAACAAATCAATTCGCTCACTTCGACCAGGAAGAACTGGAAAGCCCATGGCTCGTGGAAATGAAAAAAACATTTCCGAAAATGGTAACCGAAACCTATGTAATGGATTTCAACGAAGAGAAAACCGTTTATAAATTAAGTAAAGAAGACCCGTCGGGAAAATATGTTTGGGGCAGGAAACCAAGTGACAATGATGTTACCGTAAAAGATGTTAAAACGGGGCAGATCGCTTTACAAAGGGATGTTTTTGAACAAACCTATTTAGTAAAAGACAGCTTACGTAATTACAAATGGCGTATGACCAACGAAACGAGAAACATTGCGGGTTTTGAATGTCGTAAAGCTGTAACCATTATTTGTGACTCTGTTTATATTGTTGCGTTTTATACAGATGAAATTACGGTGGGTAGTGGACCAGAAAGTTTTGGTGGCTTACCGGGCATGATACTTGGCCTTGCTGTGCCCCGTTTACATATGACCTGGTTTGCCACCAAGGTTGAATTAACAGAACCAACAGCTACGGCACTTGCTCCCAAACAAAAAGGCAAAACAGTTACATGGGCTGTTTATGAAAAAGATTTGAACAAAGCTATGAGTGATTGGGGAAAGTATGGTGCAAGGGTAATGTGGAATAGTTTACTGTAGATATTGCACAGCACTTTATATTATATGAAATAAGCGATTGCTGTTTGCAATCGCTTATTTGTTTCCATATGTGTCAGACGCTCTTCGAGACGTCAGACTCAGTTACTTCAACTCTAATACTAAATTCGACACCGGCATCAATTGCAGATTCTTCTCTAACCGAAACTCTGCACCTGCTGCCACATCAACTGCAGTTTGAAAACCTTTGATGCGTTCCATGAAACGATTGAGATCAATTGTCTTCGGCTCAGCATTCGTATTCATAATACACATCACCGTTTGCTTTGCATCATAGCGAAAGTACACATACACACCATCAACCGGCAGGAACTGCATCAACTTACCTGTTTTTATTGCAGATGATGTTTTACGGAAATTTGCCAGTCGCTTGATATAATCAAATACTTTGTTCTCTTTTTCTGTACGTCCAGCTGCTATAAACTTGTTGGCTTTATCTCCATCCCAACCACCGGGAAAATCTTGTCGTACATAACCGTCGTTGGGCGATGTTAAACCGGTCATGAGTATTTCATTACCATAATACATTTGAGGAATACCACGGAATGTAAGCATCCATGCAAATGCCATTTTATACTTGGCTGTATCCTCTCCCACTACAGAATAAAAACGTGGCAGATCATGATTATCTAAAAAAATCACCTGGCGCATGGGATTTTTATAAAGAAAATCCTGAGCTGTTGTTGTGTAGAGTTTATTTACACCTTCTGTCCAGCCGAATTTTTCATTACAAGCAGGTTGTATGCCGTAGAACAATGTTTGAAAATCGGTCGTCGCTTGCAAATTGCTTTTGTACTTGATGGTATAATTATTCTCACAAAAGAAACTTTGGTTTGGCACACCATGTACCCATGTCTCACCAAAAATGCTGATCCTGGGATACTCATCATACAATGCTTTATTGCAACGGTTCATAAATGCAAGATCGTTGTAAGCATAAGTGTCAATGCGCCAGCCATCAATACCATATTCTTCTACTGTCCATACTGCATGTTGAATTAAAAAGTTTGCAACAAAAGGATTGCTCTGATCCCAATCGGGCATTGATGGTACAAACCATCCATCACTCATAATACGTCTGTCTTCTGTTGCAGAATAAGGATCAAACAATACCTGGTCTTTATAATTGGTTTGTGTAAACTTTGGCCAGCGATGAAACCATGAACTATCGGGCTGATCTTTAAACAGGAAATGTTGCAGACCAATATGATTGTACACTGCATCCTGTATCACTTTTAATCCTTTTGCATGAGCAGCTTTAATGAGTTGTTTGTAGGCTTCATCACCACCTAAGCGACGATCAACACGATAATGATTGGTAAATGCATAGCCATGTTCTGTACGTTCAGGCATATCGTTTTCAATAACAGGATTTAACCACAAAGCAGTAACACCGAGATCACTCAGGTAATCAAGTTTGTTTTGAATGCCTTTGAGATCACCACCATGCCGATTAAAGACCGTATCACGACGAAGTGTTTGATCGAGCATACCCGGCACACGATCATTCGATGGATCACCATTGCTGAAACGATCGGGCATAATGAGATACATCAAATCAGATGAAGTAGCGCCGTTTGCAAAAGCTAATCCACGTATCTGCCTTCTTTGTTGTAATGAGAATTCAAAATTCACGGCTTTGCCATCAGCTGATTTAGAACCTATACTAATCGTTCCGGGTTTTGCAGCAGGTGAAATGCTTACATCAAGTATCACATAGTTCCTGCTCTGAAATTTATTCACCTTCGTTAATGTAACGCCGGGATAATTGATTGCAAAACCTGAATGTTTTCCCACATCAGTGCCGTTGATCATCACCTGGAGTTTGTTATACTTCATCCCCACCCACCAGTTAGCAGGATAAAGATTGTATGTGTTTTGTGCAAATGAAAAAGTTACTGCCATGAGCAGTAACTTGAAGGTTATAATTAATTGTTTCATATTATTATTTTTTCAGCAAGAATATTATTACTGATTACGATACTTCTTTCTCCTGCTTGATGATGATTGCACCGGGATCATAAACATAGATCACACTTATGGCTGCACAGATCATAAATGCACCGGCAAGTATAATTGCATAAACAGGTTGATTATTGTAAACATTCTTTACCATAGGGCCACCAATGATCCCGTTCAGGATTTGTGGCAGCGTAATAAAGAAATTAAAAATGCCCATGTAAATACCCATCTTACCCGCAGGGATAGAACTGGATAAGATTACATAGGGCATGGCAAGAATACTGGCCCATGCAATACCAACACAGATCATTGAGAAAATGAGAAATTCTTTATTGGGTGCAAAGAAGATCGAAATCAAACCAATACCACCAATTATTAACGACAATGCATGTGTTTGTTTTCGCCCAATCTTCCTGGCAATAAACGGAAGGCATAATGCATAAATAGCTGACACAAGATTGTACACACCGAAGATCACACCCGTCCAGCTTTGTGCTTTGCGATACATATCTGAACTGCGGTCTTCAATCGGCAAACCCATGATATGTGTAGCAATGGTATCTGTTGTAAATACCCACATACCAAATAAAGCAAACCAGCTGAAAAATTGCACAAGACCAAGTTGCTTCATCGTCTTTGGCATCTTTTTCAAATCAGTAAAGATGCTGGCCAGTCCCGTGTTATGCGATTCGGATTTACCATGATATTTCTCATATTCAGCAGGTGGATATTCTTTTGTTTTAAAAACAGTGATGAGAATACTTGTGATGAACACAGCTGCACCAATATAAAAACCATACTTCACATTATCGGCTACTACTCCATCAGGCGCACTTTCAGATACACCGAAGTAAGCAAGAATGGCCGGTAACCACGAACCCAACACTGCACCAATACCAATTAAAAATGTTTGAATGGAAAAACCCAGGGTGCGTTGTGAGTCGGGAAGATTATCAGCAACCAATGCACGGAAGGGCTCCATCGAGAGATTGAAGCACGCATCCATGATCATAAGAAAGCCTGCACCAATAATCACCAAAGGAGCAATGGTTCCTAATATCCCTGCATTAGGCATTAGCGTTAATGCACCTGATGATAAAATTGCGCCTGCAAGAAAATAAGGTCTTCTGCGACCAAGTCTCGTCCAGGTATTATCACTGTAATGACCAACGATTGGTTGTACAATTAAACCAACCACAGGTGCGGCAAGCCAAAACCAGGAAAGATGTTCAACATCTGCACCATAGTTCCGGAGAATACCGCTTGCATTTGAGTTTTGTAAAGCAAACCCAAACTGAATTCCGAGAAACCCGAAACTCATATTAAAGATTTGCCAGAATGAGAGTCTGGGTTTGGGCACTAACCCCGTTGAGGGTGTGCCCGTGGAAGTACCTGAAGCCATAGCAATCAATGATCTTCTTCCCCCTGAAAGAAGATCATATTTAGGTTCATAATCAATAGTAGTATAATCTAACCCTTCCCGGGGAGAAAAGGTTAGATTACAAATCCATCTGGTATAATCGCTCCTTTCTTGATCACCACAATACCATCTTTTACTGTGTATAAAGAATGATCAGTATTAGGCAGATGATTTCCTCCGTTAATGCGCACATCATTACCAATGCGGCAGTTCTTATCAATAATTGCATTCTTGATATAGCATCGTTCGCCAATTCCAATCTTTGGAATACCACGTGCTGATGCATGATTCATTTCATCGAGCGTTTCAAAATAATCACCACCCATTAAGTAACTGCTCACAACAGTAGTACCATGACCAATGCGTGTACGAATACCGATCACACTGTTCTCGATCCTGCTTGCAAGAATGATTGAACCTTCTGCAATAATTGTTTTCTCAAGTGTAGTTCCACTGATCTTAGCCGGTGGCAACATACGTGCACGTGTATAAACAGGTTTTGTATTATCAAACAAATTAAAATCAGGAATCTCAGCGGTAAGTGCAAGATTGGCTTCAAAGAAAGAATAAATATTTCCAATGTCTGTCCAGTAACCATCATATTGATAGCTCACCACTTTGTATTTTTCAATAGACTTAGGCATAATCTCTTTACCAAAGTCGGTTGCATCTTTATATTCTTCCTGCAACAAATCGATCAGTAATTGCTTATTGAAAATATAAATACCCATAGATGCAAGATAGATACGGCCCATACGACGCATCTCATCACCCGTATCACTCACCCACTCTCCTAAGATTTCTTTTTTTGGTTTTTCGATGAATGATGTGATGGTGCTCTTATCATCTGCTTTCAAAATACCAAACTCAGGTGCTTCACGCTCAGCAACAGGAATCGTTGCAATGCTGATATCTGCACCACCGGTAATATGATCTTCGATCATTTGCTGAAAATCCATTTGGTATAATTGATCACCAGAGAGGATCAACACATAATCTGCGTCGTGTTGCTGCACATGACGGATACACTGGCGAACAGCATCGGCCGTTCCCTGGTACCAACCTGAATTATCAGGTGTTTGTTCTGCCGCAAGAATATCAACAAACGCAGTACTGAACATGCTGAAGTGATACGTGTTCTTAATGTGTTTGTTCAACGAGGCAGAATTAAACTGTGTTAATACAAACATGCGGTTAATCCCTGAGTTGATACAGTTAGAAATAGGAATATCAACTAACCTGTATTTACCTGCAATAGGTACTGCGGGTTTACTACGGCTTGCTGTTAACGGATATAAACGTGTGCCGGCGCCACCACCAAGGATAACCGCCAATGTACTTTTTGCAGCTGATTTACTCATATGACTTATTTAAGTGTAAGGGTCTTATTTTAAAATTATCGCAAACTTTGATATAAAGCAAGATATTGTTGAACGCTGGATTCCCAACTGAAATCGAGCTGCATCATCCGTTCACGTGCAGCTGCAAATTTTTCCTTGTTACTGTATAACTCACAGGCACGCCAAACCGCATTACATACATCGCCAACAGAGGCATTATCAAACAGCAGCCCGTAACCGCCCGGCAACAGAATATCTTTTACTGTATCTTTTAAACCACCGGTATTCCGAACTAAAGGCACTGTTCCATAACGCATGGAATACATCTGGTTCAAACCGCAAGGTTCAACACGGCTGGGCATCAGTAAAAAATCGGCACCTGCATACATCAGGTGACTCAATCCTTCATTATAACCAATATAACAACTGTAATCGCCTTGCGAAATAGTTGTCATGCCATTCAGTTTTGCTTCAACATCAGGCTCACCACTACCTAGAATAAGGAAGTTCATGCGCCTGCCAATATAATAGAACGAATCGCCGATTACGCCGGGCAACAGGTCAGCAGCTTTTTCTCCTACCAACCGGCCAATGAAAACAAACAATGGCTTGTTCATATCGAGCCCGAACGTTTCACATAACTGCGCTTTATTCTTTGCCTTACCCTCTTCAACTGTTGCAAGTGAATAATCGTGTTTGATGTATTTATCTGATTCAGGGTTCCACACCTCTGTGTCAATACCATTTAATATACCACTGCATTTGCCTTTCTCATATTCAAACAATGCTTCAAGTCCATTGCTCATATGCTTAAGCTCGTCGAGATAACTGTTGCTTACAGTTGTTACTTTGGTTGCACATTTAATGGCACTTGCCAATGGGTTGATACTGGTGCCCCACTCCAGCATACCACGCTTCCACTCATCATAAGAAGGAAGAAGCGTACTCTGCTCCCATGTCATCCAACCCTGGTATTGTGCATTGTGTATGGTTAATACAGTTGGTATTGATGCCAGTTGATTATACCTGTAACAATACTGCATCATGAAAGGGATTAACCCTGCATGATAGTCGTGCACATGCACCACATCGGGCTTAAACTGCCAGGAAGCGATCCAGTCAACCACACATACCTGGAAAGCAGTGAAGCGTTGTACGTCGTCGTCGTAGCCGTATATCTTATTTCTGTCGAGCAATCCGTTAACATCAACTAAATAAAGACCAAAACCAAGCACATTTGTTTTCTCTTTAATGATGGTATAATCAAAAAAGTAGTCCCCGATATTTGTGTAGCCCTTATGCACCACATCCCATTCATTGTTCATCAGGAATTTGGTACGATACATGGGCATTACCACTTTTGCCTGGTGGCCTGCGTCCTGTTGGTATTTAGGTAAAGCGCCCACCACATCGCCAAGGCCGCCTGCTTTGGCAACCGGGTAACATTCGGCACTCACATGAAGAATTTCCATTGGCAAGAATTATAACTATTTGTTGCATTGAATATAGGAAGGACTTTTGCTTACACCAAAAAACAATAAATAATTTTTCGCAAAGCAATTTCTTGCATACTTTCAGCCTTTACAAACAACTACTATTCTCAATTGTATGAGCACGGCTAAACAACCAACAAATTATGGTGCCTTAGGCACTTTAGTAACCGTTTTTTTCTTTTGGGGTTTTATTGCAGCTTCAAACAGTATTTTCATTCCATTCTGTAAATCACATTTTGAGCTGAATCAATTTCAATCACAATTAATCGGTTCGGCTTTTTATGGAGCTTATTTTATTGGCTCTCTCATCCTTTTTCTTGTTTCAAATGCGTTAGGTTACGACATCATTAACAAGATCGGGTATAAAAAAGGAATCATTTACGGCTTATGGATCTCCGTTATTGGAGCGCTGCTTATTATCCCATCAGCAAATGCCAACTCCTTTCCGGCAATCCTCGCTTCGTTTTTTGTAGTGGCATTGGGTTTTTCGTTACAGCAAACATCGGCACAGCCATTCGCTATTTCGCTTGGCGACCCATCAACAGGTTCGCACAGGTTGAATATGGGTGGCAGTATTAACTCTTTTGGTACTACTCTCGGACCAATTATTGTCAGTTTCTTTTTATTCGGATCTGTAGGTGGCGAACACAAAGAAGTAACTGTTACAAATATTAATACGCTTTATCTGATCGTTGCGGGTGTATTTGCAGCAGTTGCCCTTTTCTTTACTTTCTCTAAACTCCCTTCGGGTATTAATGAATCCAAAGTAGAGAAAGAAAATAAAGCTGCTGCATCATTACTTACCATGACAGGACTTGTTACTGCCATTATTATTGTTGGCCAGTTAACTGATATTCCCAAACTCCCTTTACTTATTGCTACCATTGTTGTTGTGTTGGGTGTTTTATTTTACTCTAACAGCAGTGCCGGTAAAAACAGCGAAGGATGGGGCGCTATGAAGTACCAGCAATTACTTTATGGCATGATTGGTATTTTTGTATACGTTGGTGTGGAAGTAACCATTGATAATAACTTTGGGGCACTTTTGAAAATACCAGGCTATTTCAACGAAACAGGCCTTAATGAAAGTGAAATATCTAAATACATATCGTTGTACTGGGGAAGCTTAATGATTGGTCGCTGGACTGGTGCAGTGAGTGTATTCAATCTTAAAGGCATAAACAAAATAATTGCAATGATTGTTGTGCCATTTATTGCGTTTGCAGTGATCATGTTTGTGAACTACCTGTATGGTAATGATATTTCTGATTTATTCCTGTATTCAGTTTGTATAATGATTGCGATTGCAGCGTTTTTCTATGGACAGGAAAAACCTGTTAAAACACTGGTTACAGTTTCAGCACTTGCGATGGTTTCAATGATCATTGGTGTATTCTCAACCGGGCTGTTCTCTGTCTATGCATTTATGGCAGGCGGTTTATTCTGTTCTGTAATGTGGCCCTGTATCTTCTCACTGGGTGTCGGAGGTTTAGGTAAATACACGAGCCAGGGTTCTGCTTTATTGATCATGATGATCCTTGGTGGTGCAGTTATTCCTCCTTTCCAGGGTTCTTTAGGTGATATACCTGCAATTGGTTTGCATTATTCATACCTGATTGCAGCTTTGTGTTTCGGATTCCTTGTTCTGATTGCTTTAAAGCTTAAATCGATTTTAAAAGCTCAGGGATTGGACTTTGACAATCAGGTCAGCAGCGGACATTAATTATTATAAATTTTAATTGTTATAAAAGAAGAGCGAACTATGACCAAAGATTATGCAGTAGGCATTGATATTGGCGGCACCAACACCAAATTCGGAATTGTTGACCGCAAAGGAAACATTCTGGAACAGGGCCGCATGCGTACGGATGCACATGATAATGCCGAAGATTTTATTGATGAGCTTTATGATAACCTGGCCTTACTTATCGCCAAGCATGGCGGAAACGAAAAATTTAAAGGTATTGGTGTAGGCGCACCCAATGGCAATTACTATACTGGCACAATTGAATATGCCCCAAACCTGAAATGGAAAGGTATTATTCCAATGGCAAGCCTCATCGAAAAAAAGTTTGGTATACCTGCCAAACTCACCAACGATGCAAATGCTGCTGCAATGGGTGAGATGATGTATGGTGTTGCAAAAGGCATGAAACATTTCATTACCATAACACTTGGTACAGGTGTTGGCAGTGGTATTGTAATCGACGGAAAAATTGTTGTGGGTCATGATGGTTTTGCCGGTGAATTGGGCCACGTAACAGTACGCCCCGGCGGACGTTTGCATAAAGGAACAGGCATGCGTGGCTCACTTGAATCGTATGCATCTGCAACCGGTGTAAGGGAAACAGCCATTGAGTTTTTAACAGAACAACCGGATGCTCCCAGCATGCTTCGTAATTATTCCATTGATGAATTGACAAGCGAAACTGTTTTTAAATGTGCTGAACAAGGTGATGCTATTGCCAACCAGATTTTTGAATTTACCGGTGAAATTCTTGGTGAAGCATTGGCCAACTTTGTAATGTTCTCTTCACCTGAAGCAATTGTTTTATTTGGTGGTTTAACCAAAGCCGGCGATCTGCTTCTAAAGCCTACAGTGCAGGCAATGGAAGCAAACCTCATCCAGGTATTTAAGAACAAAGTGAAAGTGCTCTTCAGTGATCTGAAAGAAGCTGATGCGGCAATATTAGGTGCAAGCGCATTAGTATGGGAAGCAGAACATTAAACAAGGGGTATTCCATATGAATATGAAAAGACGGCTTTACTGCCGTCTTTTTTTTTATCTTTAATGTATGGCACAGCCCGCTGTTAAATACTACACTCAGGAAGAGTATCTGGCTTTAGAACGTGATAGTACAGAGCGACATGAGTATTACCGTGGCGAAATATTTAACATGAGTGGCGCATCTTATGAACACAATTTGATTGAAGATAATATCCGGGTAAGTCTTGGTAGTTTTTTAAAAGGGAAAAATTGTCGCTCTCTGGGAAGCAATCTTCGTGTTCATGTAAAAGAAAATACGCTCTACACTTACTCCGATGTATTGATTGTTTGCGGCGAACCAAAATTTCTTGACAACACATTCGACACTCTACTCAACCCGTCTGTATTGTTTGAAATACTCTCTCCTTCTACCGCTAATTATGATAAGGGGGTAAAATTTGAATTGTACCGTGATATAGAAAGTTTGCAGGAATATATTCTTGTTAACGCAAGCAAACTGCATGTAGAATTATACCAACGAAACCCGGATAAATCATGGACGCTTACCGAATATAAAAACAGTTCGGATGTGTTTGGAATCAGAACAATCAGTAAGCCTATGCAGTTAGCTGAAATCTATGAAGGCATTTCGTTTGTTTAAAAACTGGTTAACAATTCAATTCCCAGCCCCGGTTTTTCACTCACACTCACTTTTCCATAATCATAAGTTAAGCCTGTTGCAATATCTTCTGCCAACAGCAAAGGTCCATCCATATCAATATAATCTGCTAACGGAGCAAGATGGGCTATTGCAGCAGAACCAATGGTTGATTCGTTCATACAACCGATCATGATCTTCATCTCCAGCTCTCTTGCTTTCCCGATCATCCGTTTTGCTGGTGTAATACCACTGCACTTTGTAAGCTTGATATTGATACCATGAAAATGATGATGGCATTTCTCTACATCACTTTCAAATACACAGGCTTCATCGGCGATCAACGGCAAAGGTGATTTGTTGTACAATACTTTCATGCCATCCCAATTATCTTTTGCAAGTGGCTGTTCAACAAACTCAACCCCCAACTCTTTTAACAGTGGAATTTTTTCCAAGGCTTCTTCTAATGTCCAACCGGCATTTGCATCAACACGAAAAACAGCATCGGTATGTTTTCTTAATGCAGCTACGAGTTCCACATCACCGGGCACTCCTACTTTGATCTTGTAAATGGGCCACGGTTTTTCATTCATCTTCTCAACCATTTTCTCCACCGTGTCAATACCAATTGTATAGTCGCATACAGGTGCTTTGCTGTAATCTAAATTCCACAATTTATACAAGGGTCTGTTTCTTAGTTTACCGTACATATCCCAACTGGCAATATCGAGTGCACAAACCAGAAAATTATTCTGCGGAAATAAATGATGCAGGTAATGCCAGTAACGTTCAGGATCGGTATAAGCGAATTTTTCTACGAACATTTTTTTTCGTTCGAGATCTTCCACCATCTTATCAACCGGCAGGTTGTAATAAGCTATTGCCGGTGCTTCACCATAACCTCTTGCACCACGATGTTCCAGTTCAACAATCAATGCAGGCTGATGCGTTTTGGTTCCTTTGGAAATAGTAAACGGGTAACGAAACGGAAGTTCTGTTTTTTTATAACGAAGTTGTAATGGCATCTAATTGAAAAGCTTTTAAATAAAGGTACATGACGCAAGATACAAGGCAGAGGAAGACAAAAAAAACAAAATCCAAATTCCAAGGTACAAGAATACATGTTGCAGCAAACATGAACACGCCAAACTAAGAACTTAAAACTTAGAACTTATGACTTTTACCCTCTCCCACTCGCCACAATAAGTCCTTTCAACTCTTCATTGAATTTTTCTTCGTGCAACAGATCTTCAAGGTTAATATGCATTCTGTAACGCCAGTAATGTTTTGGATTTGCCGGCACATTAATGCGTTCATCGTTCGGATTTTCTCTTCGCAGTTCACCACTCATGCCCAGCAATTCCTGAATCTGGAAAACACTCCACATTGCTGGTGAATACAAATGTTGTGAAATAATTGTTCGTACGATCCACGGCTCACAATAATAAGGTGCTTCACCAAGCTGACCTATTTCGTGGGTGTAAAATTTTTGCGTTAGTGTACGATCTTCTTCCCACCATCCACGTATCGTACTCATATCATGCGTACTTGGTGTTACCACACTTAAGTAAGGAGCTGTAGAAGGATGAAAGAACTTTTTGTTGGGAGCTTTCGGCATCCGTTGAATTTCAAGACTCAGCATACCGAGTTGATTCATCACATCAGGCACACAATCGGGCACCATGCCAAGATCTTCACCACACACCAGCATATTAGTAGAACGTTTCAGGTAAGGCAATTTCGCCATTGCTTCCCTGCGCCAGAATTCATCCTGCCTGCGATAGAAATAATTTACATACAGATCATCAAGATTACTTTTTGTAGCTGCATCAAGATAACGGAACGACGAAGTTGAACCCATGCTGATGCGGAAATGAAACTGCTGCGACTGACTGCCTTCCACTTCAAAAAAGATCACATTGCTGATGCAATCATACAAACCATGTTTTATCCAGTCGTTATGATCACTTGCTTCAAGCTTTGCAAAATGTGCTTCTACTTTTCGTTGTGTATTAAATTCTTCTTTCAACTCAAACAGTCCATTATCAATATAATTCAGGTAAGGTTTTAGTATTTCTGCATCACCACTCATTAATTCTCTCAACACATCGTCATTGATAAACGGGCGACAAAAACGTTGATAATCGAACTTCAAACCACGTGGGCCAAATTCGTTTATGTGAACAGGCGTGGCCGGAACAAAATAGCCAAGTATACCTTCTACTGAATGCATGGGAATACTCCAGATGCGGAAGAAGCCAAGAATATGATCAATGCGGAAGGCATCAAAGTAATTGCTCATTTGCTCAAACCGCTGACGCCACCATTTAAAATCGTCCTGCGCCATACGTTGCCAGTTGTATGTAGGAAAACCCCAGTTCTGTCCTTTCACTGCAAAATCATCTGGCGGTGCACCTGCCTGCATGCTCATGTTGTACAGTTCCGGTTCAACCCATGCATCACAACTGTTACGGTAAATACCAATAGGTATATCGCCTTTCATAACAATACCGTTTGCATGTGCATAAGCAGTTGCCGATTGTAACTGCAAATGCAAATGATATTGAATGAAATAATAAAGAGCTATTTCGTCGTAATGTTTTTTTGTTGGATCAACAAACTCCTGGATAGCATGTTCATTATACACACTATGCGCTTTCCATTGATTAAAATCAGGTGTTTTGTATTTATCACGCAAATAACTGAATGCAGCATAAGGTACCAGCCAATGACGGTTCAATTCAAAGAACTCAAAGAACAGCGCATCTTCATGCATTGCTTTCTTTTGCCCTGCGTATAATTCTTTAATAGCTGCCCACTTTACTTTCATCACTGCTTCGTAATCAATATCCGTCAACTCATTCAGTTCTTTCTGTTTCTTTTTTAATGATTTCACCACAGGATGATTGGCATCACCTGCAACTGCTTCAATATTGAGATAGATGGGATGCAATGCAAATGCAGAAATAGCAGCATAAGGATAAGAATCCATCCAGGTATGTGTTGCAGTTGTATCATTGATCGGCAGAATTTGAATGAGTTTCATATTCACCTTCTTCGACCAATCAACCAATGCTTTAATATCAGTAAACTCACCAACACCTAAACTCTTTTTTGTGCGCAAACTGAAAACAGGAATGGCAACACCGGTGCCTTTCCATGTAGTATTGGGTAATTGTGCAAACCCATCGTGCAATATGGTGATCTTCTTTCTGCCATAACTGTCGTAAAGAATGCGGTTGTTACCACTTTCAAACGCAACAAAGCTTTTGGTTTTTGCATTGAACACCCCATACTTATACGCAACAGGAAAACTTTCTGCAGAAAAATTTAATTTCGCTGTCCACCAGTTATCTTCCGTATGCATGAGCACAGGTTCTGCAGTGCTCCATTTCGTGAGCGTATCATTGCTGCCGGAGATACACAACACTTCATCATCTTTTAACAACGGAGCCTTTACTTTAAATACATGTGTAACTGCTTTAAACGATCTTGATCTCGCTTCTTTATGCTTCGGTAATAAAACATTCAGAAAAGGCTGTGTATAAAATGCATTTTCAAATGCACCGGCATGGTTCCAGGTATCAATGAGTGTAAGCTCATCCACATCTAGTTTCATTACTTCTACCACCCGATCGTTACCCCATTCAATAACATCTTCACCCTTTTCGTTCCTGAGAATATAGTTATACTGAAGTTCGTTTTCGAAATCCTTTCCAAGATCAATACTCACCGTCCAGAACTCATCCGTTAAGTATTGCATGGGTAAAGCAGCAGCAGGATCATTGTTGCCAAGAGCCTCACAATTTCCCGATACAAAAAGGCTTTGGCCATACTGCGTAAAAAAACGCAGATAGAATTGAATCTTCATAATCAACAATTGGGCGGAAAAATAGTGAAATTCCGAGGTTTATAATCAACGGAACAATAAAAAACCGGGATGATTTCCGATACATCCCGGTTAGAAAACGTTTGCGGACAATTAAAAGGCCCTGTTCTCTAAATGATCAGGCAGTTTTAAGCGGTCAATTCCGTTCTTCAACCAATCGGGAGCTTCTTTGCCTTTGAGATGATGATCAAAAAATTCCATCATACGAACACTGTAATCTTTGCGGTTTTCCATTTTGGCCAACCCATGATTTTCACCTCTGTATTGTATCATGATCACTGGCTTTTTCAAACGACGCAACGCATTGTAATATTCAATACCCTGTGTAAAATCAACAGCACCATCTTTATCGTTATGCAGCATCAGCAATGGTGTGTTCACTTTCTTTACATGATACACCGGTGAGTTGCGCAGGTATGAATCCCAGTTTTCCCAGGGAGCACCACGAAAACGACCTTGCGATGCTTCAAAGATTGACATGTTGCCGCCACCACTGTTCCAGTAAATAAGATCGTACATGCTCACCATGTTGGTTAATGGTGCACCAGCTGCTGCTGCTTTAAATATATTTGTTTGGGTGATGAGGAAAGCAGTTTGATAACCGCCCCAGCTATGCCCATGAATACCGATCCTTGTTTCATCGATCACACCTGTTTGAATGGCTGCTTTTATTGCTGGTAATACACACCATACTGCACTCATACCCGGATCATCCATTTTATAAACGATATCCGGAATAAATACTGCGTAGCCATTGCTGGTGTACATAGCAGGGTTCCAGCCGGTGCCGCTGAAACCGGGATTACTATAGTTGTGTAATGTTTGTGATAGTTTTTCGTAATAATAAACCAGGGTTGGGTACCTCTTCCCTTTCTCATAACCTGCCGGCAGGAACAATGCACCTTGCAGTGTATCGCCTTTATCTGAAACATAGTTTACTAATTGTGTTCCTGAACTCCATTTGTATTTTGCAAGATCGGGCGCATTCTTTGTAAACTGTACAGGGTTTAAAAGCTTATCATTTGCAGCGAAGAACTCAGTTGGTTTATTAAAGTCTTCTTTCGAAAACATAAACACATTTGCATTCTTTGCTTTTGCAAATGAACCAACAGAAGCATCTTCCCACAGTAATACAGTTGCACCTGGTTTTAATCCGTTTGTTCCGGGATCGAGTGTAACAACACCGCTTTTCTTTGTCCACTCACCATATATGCGGAAGTAGTTTTTCTTTTTCAGATCAAATCCTTTTTCTTCTTCATCAATGGAATAACGCCATGTGTAACGTATTTGTTCTTTCTTTCCATTCATTGTGAGATTAACAGCACTGCTTCCGTTTGCAGCAATCTGCCAGATATCCCACAAATCACGGATGAGAATATATTTACTGTCGCTGCTCCAGCCAATAAGAGGTGTCAGCGGCTTTATTACATTATGATCATCTTCTGTGTTTACAAAGCTTGCAGCAATTTTTTGTGTGATATTAACGGCTGTATTTGTTGTTAAATCATACACATAGTAATGTCCATCTTCACCATAGGTAAATTTCAAACCATCTGGTGAAGAACGTGGAGTTGAGAAGAATGACGGACGATAGAATTTCTCTTTGAACTTTGTTTTTGCACCCGTTTTGAGATCGATGATATACAAATCAGAATAACTCTGCCCATCAAGATTCTGATCCAGCTCATATGCATCAATATCTTCTGCAATGGCATAAAGTTGTTTAGGCATAATACTTAATGAACGGGTATTGCCATCATTCAACTGTGTAAACTTATTCGTTGCCACATCAACCATTGCTACATAAGAAAAATTCTTATCCTGCATTTCCTGCACCTGCTGGCGACTTTGCAAACGTTTATCCTGCCAATGCCAGATGGTCATGTCGGGTTTTGTTGCATCGTTCGCAGGTTTCGCTTCGGGTTTACCTTTTGCTTCTGCTTTCTCTAATGCACGCTTTAGATCAGCAACTGATTTAATACTGGTATCAGCTTTAATACGAACCAGCACTAATGAATCCGGTTCTTTTACTGCAGGTTTTGATTTACCGGTTGTGTCTTCTTCTTTCTTTACAGGCTCTAATGCTGCAATACCAAAAAACATTCTGCTCAAATCATCACTCCAATATGGACGACGCATTGCACTGATGGTCATTTTTGCAGGAAAACTGAGTGAATCTTTTTCCGGATCGTAAGTAAATGCAGATGGCACTTGTGAAAGATTTTTTACACCCAACACAGTTCCCTTCTCTGTTTTATACTTGTCATCTTTTTTTAGTTTCAACACTGCAACTGCATCTTTCTCCGCATCCCATCCAAGAAATTTATAGCTTGTTTTATCATTATCAAGCACCGTTGTCTGGCGGCTGTTGATATTGTAGAGATATAAACCATTACCGGTTTTATTTGCAGCATCAATAGTATATGCCAACAGGTTACCTGCTTTGTTAAAACTGAATTCGCCTACATTACCAATGTTGATGGCTTTGCCATTTGCCAATTCAATAATTAAAAGATCACCACCCTGTGCATCTTCAGGTCTTGCGGCTGCATTGCGTTCTTTTACTATTTTGATGGCAAGGTAAGATGATGTTTTACCGTTCAGTACAAAACTTCCTGCCCGTTCAAATTCTGTTTTTTTGTTATTGGCAAGATCCAGCAAATACAGTTTTTCCAACAGCTGCTTACCGGGAGTTTTTTCATTTGCTTTTACTTCTTTGAACTTTGGCGATTCTTTAAACACCAGCCATTTGCCGTCTTCTGAAAAACTGAATTGAGGAAAACCGCTGAACCCGATGGGGAATCTTCTTTCAACCGTATCATTTAATTTCTTAACCACAAGTTCACCATCGGCTTCTGCAGCAGTAATAGGATAAGCGGCCCATTTACCATCGGGCGAAAGTGTAACCTGGAAATTATTGATGGTGCGCCAACCGGGAACATCCTTCCAGCCGATCGGCTGCGGTTCTTTTGTTTCTTTTTTCGACTGGCTGAATGCCACTGCAAACGGCAGCAACAGAAAGGTCAGTAATACTTTTTTGATCATAGTTTAATGGTTAATGTAAAGAGGGCGAGAAAGATAATTACTTTTTGATAAAACAAAAACGCAAAGTTGAGTGATCATAAGCCAGGTTCTGCCCAAAAAGACATTAGCTGGTTAAGGCATGTCCGGAATTTCTGCAAGAAGACAGCATGTTTGTTGCTTTTCATTTTCTTCAGTATTTCAAGAAAGTAGTATCATACCCGGAAGTGATGCCTGTCATTATTTTTTAGATTTTTTTAAAGTAGCTTTTGAGGGAAAGAAAACAATCTGCCTGATTAAAATATCAGAAATCTTTGAAAAGTAAGAATGAAGAAACAGACTTATTGAGCCGACATCTATTTCTGAACGGCACCACTATTCGAAAAAACAAAACAGCTTTTTTTTAAATAACCACTTTAAAACTCAGGAACAAATGATTGCGGTTATTGAAACAACAGATATTTAGTGTGATCATAGGCTCTCTGACAAGTAACAACACACAACTAAACTAAATAAAAATGAAAACAATATTGTTGGCAACCGATTTTTCAAAAGCTGCACTTAATGCAGCGAATTACGCAACAGAAATGGCATTAACAATAAATGCAGATATTTTCCTGTTGCATATATGCACTTTGCCTGTTAGTTACGGCGAAATACCCAGCTCTGTAAATGCTGATGACATGGCGATTGATGCTGAAAGGAACATTTCAAATCTTAAGACAGAACTGGCCAGAAATGCTGCCGGGAAATTGAGCATTGAAACAGAGGTAAGAATCGGCATTTTTTTTAATGAGCTTAGTGCCGTTTGCGAACAGATAAAACCATATGCAGTCGTAATGGGTAGCCAGGGCACCACTGCGGCGGAACGCATTTTGTTTGGAGCTCACAGTACCTATGCCATGAAACACCTTAACTGGCCATTAATAACCGTACCTGTTGAAGCGAAGTTCTCATCAATAAAAAAGATCGGACTGGCCTGCGATTTTGATCATGTAACTGATACAATAGCTGTTGATGAAATTAAAATGCTGATAAACGACACCCATGCCAAATTGCATGTTTTAAATACAGGCAAACAAAATGCATTTAGTCCTGAACTTATTTTTGAATCGGGTCTGTTACAGGAAATGCTGAATGACCTTACTCCTGATTATCATTTCATCACCAGCGAAAATGTTGAGGAGGGTATTATCAGCTTTGCAGAAAAAAATCAAATTGATTTATTAATTATTGTGCCCAAACAACATCGTATGTTTTATCAACTCACCCATAAGAGCCATACCAAACAACTTGTTTTACACAGCCATATCCCGGTAATGGCATTGCATTAATCACGTTATTCAATCAGCAGGTTATGAATAAGTATATAAAAAAATTCAGGGAAATCAGCATTGCAGATACGGCAATAGTGGGTGGCA
>JAKFDY010000413.1:0-11059 GCA_036675885.1 Lacibacter sp.
GTATAAATGAATTTCATTATCGGCCCGTTCGGCAATCGCAACAGAAATACCTTTATCTATTGCTACAGGTAACACAAAGCCTTCATTATAATCAGTGTGTTCACCAATAATATTTACACGACCGGGAGAACGTACAATAACAGCAGGTTCACTTTCATAGCGCTCAACAA
Organism: Lacibacter sp.; assembly: GCA_036675885.1. Classification (GTDB taxonomy): domain Bacteria; phylum Bacteroidota; class Bacteroidia; order Chitinophagales; family Chitinophagaceae; genus Lacibacter. Next base: position 171 of record JAKFDY010000413.1, read on the forward strand.
ATTCAGCTCTTAATTTTTCTTTCATACAGCATCCAGTTTCGTACAGTATTATTTGTTGGCTGAAAAGCAATATCAAACTCAAACAAAATAACCTGTTGTTGTTAATAAAGATTAAGAAAGGGCGGAGAGTGGAAACTGCCCGCCGACTATTGATTATGACCCTTTCGGGTGCAACAAAGTAAAATAATTTTTTTTAACTGTCAAAATAACAGTTATTTTTATCTTACTAATAACTGTTAATGCTATGAGTCGTTATCCTGATCAATCCAAAGTTTTCCTGGCCGTTGATTGTATCATTTTTGGGTTTGATGGAAAGCAATTGAAAATACTCCTCGTACAAAGGGCGCTGCAACCGGAAATGGGCAGCTGGAGTTTAATGGGAGGCTTTGTTGCCGCCAATGAAAACGTTGAGCAGGCGGCCGCACGGGTACTACAAACCCGCACGGGTTTATCGAATGTTTATCTTGAAGAATTATCAACCTTCAGTGAGCCAAGTCGTGATCCTGTAGAGCGGACAGTTTCTGTTGCCTTCTTTGCCTTGATTGATATCAACAAGTATAAAAAACAAATTACCGGAGATTTCCATGCGGAGTGGTTTGATATCAACAAACATCCAAAACTCATTTTCGATCACAAACAAATGGTAGAAAAAGCCAAAGCAAGGCTACGTTATAAATCAGCCTTCCACCCTATCCTGTTTGAATTACTTCCTTCTAAATTCACTTTACCTCAATTGAAAAGCCTGTATGAAGAAGTGTATAACATTGAAATGGACAACCGCAACTTCAGCAGAAAAATATTGTCGATGAATTTGCTGGAAAAGCTAAATGAAAAAGATAAAGAGAACTCAAAAAGAGGCGCCTGGTATTATAAAATGAACAACAGGAAATACAAAGCAAACTTTCATGCTGTGGCAACAATCATTCCCAATCCTGATATTTATTACTCGTAAGTAATTGCAAAGAAAAATGCGAAGCGTATGCTTCGCATTGGTTGTGATTGCAGTTTGAACATCTTCATATAATCATTCAATGAATAATCATATGAAGATGTATCACACAAAAAACAACTGTCTTTAATACTAAAAGATTGGAGCATAAATTAAAGAAGGATTCATTTGACAAATAATCCTCAGTTCAACTTATTTAACACAGGAACGGTTACCGCTTCCAGCACATCATTATCTGTTTGAATCAGTTCAAATACAACAACTTCATTCTTTCCTTTTTTCAACCATTCAGCAGGAACATAAATTGTTTGTTGCGGCCCAATCTCCCAAAACCTGCCGAGGTTATGTCCGTTAATCCATACACAACCCTTTCCCCATTTACTCATATCAAAATAAGTATCGCCTGTTTCTTCTAATACAAACTCTCCCTGTTTCAAAACCGGAGCATTGCTGTTTGTTTGAGATGAAGTAAACTTAATGTTATTAAGTTTTTCAAAAGGCAAGCTGAACATTTGCCATCCTTTCAACTCACTGCCATTGAACAATACAGACTCTGTAATGCCTTTAAAATTTTTAAGTAAGTGTGGCCCATAATTAATGCGGCCTAAATTCTCAACAAGAATATCAATTACAACTTTTCCTTTAGGTAAGTTAACACGTAAACTATCCTGCCTGAGGCGACGGTCTAAAATACCAACACGTTTTCCATTAATCAGAACAATTCCGTAATCACGCAGTTCTTTCAGTTTTAAAATGCCTGTTCTCCCACCAATAACTGTTGTTCTGTAAAGCATATAACCATAGGCCTGTTTAAGTGCCTCAAATGTGAGAGGCTTACTGTTAACAACAGGCCTTGGCAAGATGTTAAAAATACCGGCTTGTTTATTGAGCTTTATTGCTGGAACTGCAATTACTTTTTTAGCGGCGGGAACATCAGGAAGAACAGCACCCGCTGGCAGGTTTTTACTGATTGCATTTCTAAATTGCCAGAATTTATGAGTTGCATTACCTGCTTCATCTAATGGTGCATCATAATCATAACTGCTGATCTGCGGTTCATAACCAACGCTGTCGTAATAATTCGCACCATTCATGAAACCACGTGTTGTGCCGCCATGAAACATGTACATGTTAATAGAGATACCTGCAGCCAATACTGTATCTAATTTGCCTGAATAATTTTCTGCCGGAACTGTATGATGTTTTTCGCCCCACCAATCGAACCATGCAGGATACCATTCTGCAATAAAGAATGGCCCTTTACCATTATTATATTTTCTTACCAGCGATTTCATTTGCAAAGGCTTGTCTAATCCATTCACTGCCGGGAACAAACCGGGCAAATGACCCTTGTCAACATCCTTTGCAGGATCGCATGTATATAATACACCATCAAAGCCTGCTTCTACAAAAAGTTTACGGTTAAGCTCCAGGTATTCCTGATCATTTGAGTAAGAGCCATATTCATTCTCTACCTGCACCAATATAATATTTCCTCCCTTATGAATTTGAAGCGGTGCAAGTTGTTTGCCCACCTGCATAATGTATCGCCGGTAAGCACTGATATAATTGGGTTCTGTACTGCGAACCTTAAGTCCCTTTATATTTTGTAACCAAAAAGGATAACCGCCAAATTCCCATTCTGCACATACATAAGGACTGGGACGAAGCACTACCCACAAACCTTCTTCCTGTGCAATTTTTACAAATGCAGCAATATCATTATTGCCGGTGAAATCATATTTCCCCTTTTGTGGTTCATGCACATTCCAGAAAACATAGGTGCCGATTGTGTTAATGCCCATTGCCTTTGCCATCTTCATCCTGTGTCGCCATGCTTCCTGAGGCACACGGGGATAATGAATTTCGCCTGAGATCATTTGAAAAGGTTTCCCGTTCAGTAAAAAAACAGAATCGTTATAGGTAAACCTGTTTGTTGATTGTGCATGTGTTATTACTGTGATGCAAACAAAAATCACTGACACAAGCAGCCTGTTGTATTTTGTCCAATAATTAGTTGACATGAAAAAAGAATTATTCGGTAAGTAAATTTTTCAGATTGTACACATTAGGTTAACAGGATAACTGTTTATTCATAATCTGTAAGCACTGTGGTAATACTACGGGGTTCAACAGAAAGAAGCTCTGATGATTGTTGCGATTTTTTCATACTCTTTGCTTCGGAAGTTGTATATGTATCAAACTTTGTGAACGTTACGGGTGTTGTGCCTTTTATGTTCTGTAACAAAACAGTCTGTGTTTCCCAATTGGTATTTATAATAACCACGATCATTTTTTTCATAACAGGATCAATGTATGCAGAGGCGGTTATACCGGTTGTGTTTTCACTAAGCGAAAGCTCAACCCTTATTATTCCCGGACGGATAAATCTTGAATAATTACCCAAAGCCCACAATATTTTACTTGGGTAAACAGTTCCATTCGATTTATTCTGATCGATATACACAAGGCCGTCTTTATAATCATAAGGCGAAACAGCCAGCCACCATTGCCATGCTGTTGCATTGGCATATACGAGATCTTTATGAATAACATTCGCTACATACAAAGCCGGAGTTATACCAAGATCTCTTTTTTCTCCTTTTATGTCACCATCGTTATCGCCAAGAATACAATATTCCGATTGCCAGTAATGAACACCCGGAACCGATGCAACACGTGTTGCAATGTTTTGTCGCATTGATGTGGCTGTTGATGAAGGTGAAGTAGAAAAATAACTATGTGCTGCTATTGTTTTATCTACGTTAGAAAATTGACCGAGGTAATAATTGGATGAAGAATTAAAAAAAACATTCACCTGGTTTCCTCTGCCGTATTTATCTTCATCAGCAAGCAGGTATTTGATATGTCCTGATTCAGGAACAATGATTTTTGTAAGTAAATTATTTTGTTGCAAATTCCTGTTAAGTGCTTTCACCAAGCCGAAAATATCTTCATTTGTATAAGGGCTTCCTTCCTGTCCACCATCACTCCAATCCCATTGCGGTTCATTAACAGGGCTTATGTAATTGAAGTCAACACCAGTTGACGTTTTTACGCCTTTGATCACTTCAACAATATATTTTCCAAGATCATCAAACTTGCTGCTGTCAATATTTGTTACTCCATTGTTTGCAAAAGCTTTTTGATTCTTCGTGATGTTAACTGGCGGACTGTTCAAAAAACCAAGGAACTGTTGCACGCCCCGTTGTTGCGCTGCTTTCAGAAACCATAACTGTCCGGCCTGCCGGCTCCAGTTATAAGTTCCATTCGGCTCCATAAATGATTCAGCACGTCTCCATTCATCTCTTATACCACTTAATTCTCCTTGTTGCGTACTGCCCGCACCAATATTAAATCGCCACAATGATAAACCGATACCTTTAGGACTTCCATCGCTAAAGGTATCGGTACTGAAAAGCAGATCTGCAATAGCGTTCTTTTTTTCATCAGGCCACAGGCCTGCAAACTGGCAGGCCCATGCGTCTGATGCTCCAAAGTTTTCAATTACCTGGAATTGCTTATTGGTATTGATGCTCATCTTTACTGGTGTTGTTTCATTGTTTACCGGCAAACCTTTGCGGGAATTGCAAGCAATGGAACAACAAGCCAATAAGAATAAACAATGATAGAATAAACGCATCACAGATAATATTTCAATGATTAATAACCGGTGTTCTGAATAATCTTGCCATTCGAAGCCTGTATCTCTGCACGTGGAATTGGCAACCAGTGATGTTTATCTTCAAACTTTCTTCCTGTTAATGCAATCTTAGTTGAGTAAACAAAAGTGCCGTTTGCAAGTTTTTGAACATCTATTCCATATGCAGGTTCGTTTTCTGTTTGCATAGCTATTTTCCAGCGGCGTACATCATAAAAACGATGTTCTTCGAAAGCCAGTTCTACTCTTCGTTCATTCCTTATCCTGTCACGCATTTGCGCCTGCGATAGACCTGCTGGCAAAGGTGGCAAGTTGATACCCGGACGTTGACGGATTTGATTGACGGCGCTGTACACAGATGCATCGGGTCCTGCTGCTTCATTCTGTGCTTCGGCATAATTCAACAATACTTCTGCATAACGCATATAGATCCATGGCTGAAAACCTGCCACTTCCCAGGGATTGTTAATTGGATATTCATCGTTCAGAAATTTCAGCAACAGGTAACCTGTTTTAGATGTATTCCAGTTTTCGTTTCCATCCTTGCTGTCTTTTCCGCCGGGCAAAAATGTTTCAACGTTTCTGCCTCTGTATGGCGCTCCGTTGTATAAAATGGTTTCATAAAAACGTTGATCACGGTTTGCATAAGGATTTTGCAAATCATAACCCGATGTAGGATCTTCAATCGGTTTTCCATCTTTTGTTTCATAATCATCTACGAGATTATGAAGTGGTGTATTACCACCCCATCCACCATATCCATTAGGTGCACATGCAATTTCCAAAGGAAAGTGAGATGCTCCTTTTGTATAGAGCCGTTCAAAAATGATTTCGTTATTATCGGGAGTAAGAAACAGTTTACGATAACCACCGGTGTAAATACTGTAACGGTTTAAATCGATCACCGCTTTTGCAGCTGCAGCAGCATCGGCCCAGCTTCCCGCACCATACAGCGGACTTGCTGCGTATAACGCCAGTCTTGCTTTTAATGCAAGCGCAGCACCGTTTGTAGCCCTGCCTAATTTCCATGTACTGCTGTTAAATGCTGGCAAACCATTTGCCGCCGCAGTTAATTCAGCCAATGTATAATCGATGCTTTGTTTAATAGTTGATCTTGTATAAAGACTTGCATCACTAAAGTCATCACCGAGGTTATATACTTTATCGCCTAACAGTATAACACCACCGTAATTCGAAATCAGATCAAAATACCTGTATGCTCTTATGAATTTCAATTCAGCAATCAGCCTGTTCTTATGTTCCGCACCCATCGTTACTTTATCAATATTGCCTAAAGCAAAATTGCACTCCCTTATGCTGCAGTAGCTTCTTCCCCAAACAGTTCCTGCAATACCAAGGTTTTCGGGTGCAAGCAATCCACGCACAATACCCCAGGTATTATCATCATTATTATAGATCGCTTCATCGGATAGTGAAGCCCACATGGCCCAGGTAAAGCCCCTGCCAAAACCGGGAATATCTTCTTTATCCTGTAAACGCACACCGAGGTAACGGTTGGTAACGAATGATTCAAATAGCGTTGAATCGGCTAACAGCGATGCTCCTGAAACAATGTTGCTCGGCACGACATCCAGGAAATCTTTTTTACAGGCTGCAAGAAGAGAAACCATGCCTGCCATGCAAACGATGTTTATATATGTTCTTAGTTTCATTAGAAATAATTTTTTAATTCGAAAAAGATGTTGATCAGAATTTCACATTAATCCCGAGGTTAATAATGCGTTGCTGTGGATAAAACTGACCATTACTAAAGTTTCCCTGACCTTGATTAACTCTGTCACCGTTGTTGCTTCCTTCCGGATCATAATCTTTAACTTTTGTAATGGTGAACAGGTTGAATGCATTCAGGTAAAACCGTACCGACTGCATTTTTAAATTCGATAACAGCGCAGATGAGAAATTATAGCCAAGCTCAATATTCTTTAAACGAATGAAAGATGCATTGTTCAACCAAAAGGTATTATTGTACAATCCTCCATTTACAGAGGAAGAGGCTCTTGTATCAACACGTGGGTATGATCCGTTTGTATTTGACGGGCTCCACCTGTTATCGGCCCAACTGCTGTAAAAGTTTCCGATTGTTCCGGATTCAGGTAAAACATACTGGCTAACTTTAGCCTGACCAGCAATTACAATGGAGAGATCGAAATTTTTATAATCGAAGTTGAACAATGCGCCATATGTAATCAATGGAATATTTCCATATTTTGTTCTCACTTGGTCATCTGCAGTAATTTTTCCGTCCTTGTTATAATCTTCATAGATCAAGTCGCCCGGTTGCGCATTGTTCAGATGAGGATACTTCGCAATCTCATCTGTAGTTTTGAAAATTCCAATTGCATTGTACAGCAGGTATGTATATAACGGGGTACCTGTTCTTTTTTGGTAACTTAATACACCTGCGGCTTCATCAATAAAGATGATCTTGCTTTTTGCATAAGTGATATTACCGGTTATTCCATAATGAAAATCTCCTTTCCGCTTGTTATAACCCACTGTTGCTTCAAAGCCATTGTTGTTTACACGGCCTATATTTTCATCCGGCACTAATGGTGTTGTGGTGTTTGTGGCAAACGGATTTACTATTCCGGAAACAAGAGGAATAGATGCATTCCTGGTGGCCAGAATACTGGATCGTTTTTGCCTGAAATGGATAAATTCAAATGAAAAATTATTGAAGATAACACCCTCTATGCCAAAATCAGTCTTACGGGTATCTTCCCAGGTAATGAATGGATTAGCCAGTTTTGTCAGGTCTAACCCCGGTGTAATACTTGATCCTGAAACAAAATTATTGGCGAAGGAATAGTTATTAAAGTATTGAAACTGCCCAACATCATCATTACCCAAAGCGCCATAAGAAGCACGAATTTTCAGATCATTGATAAATAAAGCATTTTTAAACCAGGATTCTTTTGAGATACGCCATCCTGCAGAAACCGAAGGGAAAAATCCAAACTGCCTGCGTTTAGGGAAAATGGACGACCCGTCAATGCGTGCCTGTAATTCCAACATGTATTTTTCATTATAATCATAGGCGATCTTGCCAATATAACTGCTGCGGGTAAAATTAAAACTGCTTCCCCAGTTGTTTTGATCCGTTGCTGCAGTGCCACCCTGCGAAAGTTCGGGAGTTTGCACAGTTGGAAAGTTGATTCTGGAAGCGCCAAAGGTTTCGGATCTACTTTGACTTTGTTCAACACCAACAAAACTGCTTACATCATGTTCTCCAAAACTTCTTTGATAGTTGATTTTGAAGTTGTAGGTTGATTGTGATTGATTATACTGGCTTTCGTTGAGGGTTGCAGCGCTGGAAGCCCCGCCAACAATTCGTCGCTCATAGGTATCACTGCCCCTGTTATAAGAATATAAAGGATAAGGTTTACTGAATGTTTTTGAAAAAGACCAGGACTTATCAAAGGCCATGAATCCGTCAACTGACAAACCTTTTACTGCAGAAATATTGTAATTCGCTTTCAGTATTCCATTGAAAACATGGGTGGGGTTTTTATTAAGCCCGCCAATATCAGTAGCCATCATTACGGGATTATTTCCTTCAATTCCATATGAAGGAAGCCCATTCGGATAAAAGGCGGGGATAGTTGCATAGGCCCTGTAAATGGAACGGAAAATGTTTCCAGCACTTGATGTAGGATATACACGGTCTTCCTCACGACCAGATAAATAAACACCAATTTTCAGATCTTTTGTAATGTTCGCATCAACATTTGTCCGAAAATTATACTGCTTATATTTGGTAGCACCATTCTTGTACAGGCCATCTTGATTTAAGTAACCTATAGAAAGGTAATAACGGACATTCTCTGTACCACCAGACATTCCGAGGTTAGCCTGGCTTTGTAAAGCTGTTTTCTGCAATGTTTCTTTTGCCCAATCTGTATTAGGGTAATTTAACGGATCTGATCCATCAGCAAACTTCTGAATCTCTGCTGCTGAATATCGTTGATTCATGCCGCCAGATGGATTGTTATAATAATCTATTTCATTATTGATGGCAGCGTAAGTTGCAGCGTCAGCCATTTTTGGCAAGCGTGTGGGGGAAGTAAATGCCTGGTTAAAACTGAGTGAAATGCTTGGCTTACCGGTTTTTCCACGTTTTGTAGTAACAAGGATTACACCATTGGCTGAACGGCTTCCATAAATAGCGGCAGATGCATCTTTTAAAACAGAAATACTTTCTATATCATTTGGATTCAACCTCTCCAATCCTCCAATCTGACCCGGGACTCCATCCACTACAACCAGCACATCATTCTTACCCGTAGTTGCAAGACCACGAATCATGAATGATGAACCATCATATCCGGGTTCACCACCACGGTTGTTAACGATTAAACCGGAAAAGCGACCTGCAAGTGAGTTAGAAACATTTGGTTGCGGACTTTTAACAAGATCTGCTCCTTTTACTACAGAGATAGAACCGGTTAAAGTTGCTTTTTTCTGGGTATTGTAACCCACTACCACAACCTCGCCAAGGGTTACATTTTCGTCTTCCATTTCTACCTGGATATTGGTTTTTCCGTTGAGGCTTACCTCTAAAAGGGCTTTTCCAACATGAGAAAAAACAAGGGTAGCGTTTGAAGGGGCTGTAATAGAAAACTTACCCTGTACATCAGTAAGCGTGGAAACTGAACTACCTTTTACGGCAACTGTAGCACCTGCCAAAGGGACGCCTTTGGAACTGACTGTACCACTAACAGATTGCTCATTTTGAGCGATAACATTTAGTGAAAAAAGATTGAGAAAAACAAAAAACAGGAAGGTTGAGGTAATCCATTTACCCTGAACCATCCTTTGCAGGAAGGGGGATGACTTTTGTCTCATAAAGCAAACAGTTTCGTTAAATTGATTTCAAAAATGGGCTTTGCGCCCTTTCAAATGCAATTTACCCCCCGGAAGTAGCCGTGTATAGGGGGTAAAATGCTGAAATACGGGGGGTAAAATGACAATCAGAGGTTACTTCAGGGCTTTAAAAATAATCTTACTTAACAATATTAAAATCCCGGTTAAATGAATTACGGTACTTTGAGATATACTCGGATGGATTCATGCCAAACAGTTTCACAAATTGCTCCCTGAAGTAGCGGGTATCGGCAATACCAACCTGGAAGGCTGCCTGGTTAATATTCATATTACCGGTTAACATGAGCACTGCGGCCCGGCGCAAACGGATGGATCGAACAAAGGCATTTAAAGACTGGCCGGAAATTGAACGAACCTTTTGATAAAGACTGGAACGGCTCATGCCCATTGCCTGTGAAAACTTCTTGATCGTGAAGTCTTCTGTATCAATATTATCTTCAACCACCTGAATACATTTCCGTAAAAACTCCTGGTATTCGGCAGGAACCTTAACAGAGGTTTCTTTGAGTGTGATATTTTCAAAGAAATATTGCTGCAACAGGTTCCTGTTTTTCAGAATGGTATCAACCTTTGCTAAAAGCATCGCCACATCAAATGGCTTGGTAATATAATCATCGGCTCCGCCCTCAATTCCTTTTAACTGGCTTTCGCTGGCTGTTTCTGCTGTAAGCAGAATCACAGGAATGTGACTAAGTGTGTTTGATTTTTTTATTGCTGAACAAAGTTCAACGCCGTCCATTACAGGCATATTCACATCACTGATAATTAAGTCGGGAACTACCTCATTGGCCAACCTGAAACCTTCTTCACCATTTTCTGCAGTATAAACAAGGAATCGTTCTTCAAACATACTTTGCAGATAACGACGTATCTCATCGTCATCATCAACCAACAAAACTGATCTTCGTTCTGTTATTACTTCTTCTGCCACTTTTCCCTCTTTTGGTTTAGCAGGTTGCTCTTTTTTATATTGAGGTACGAATGTTTCTTCTGCTAATTCATTAAGAAATCCCGACTGTTTACCGGTATCGCTGCTGATAAATTTTTGTGGAAGATGTGCCTGTCCCTTTTTTAATGTTATATAAAAGGTAGTGCCCTCGTTTTCGGTACTTTCATAATTTACAGCCCCCTGGTGCCAGGTAACAAAATGCTTAACCAGGTACAAACCAATGCCGAAGCCTGTTTTGCTCATATTTTTCTGGTGACTGGTTTGTTGAAATTTTTCAAATATTTTTTCTGCTTCGCCGGGAGCAATACCGCAGCCGCTATCTTTCACAACCAGTTCAACTGTTTCATTAGCTTCATTTAATTGAAGAAGAATGGAGCCTCCATCGGGAGTAAACTTAAATGCATTGGATAGTAAATTAAAAAGAG
>JAKFDY010000414.1:0-18434 GCA_036675885.1 Lacibacter sp.
CATATTTTTCCGGCAATAGCTATTGCCAATGCCTTGAAAAAAATAGATGAGGGTATTGAGATATTATTTATTGGAGCGAAAGGAAAAATGGAAATGGAGAAAGTGCCGCAGGCAGGTTATGATATAAAAGGGATAGATATTATAGGTTTTAACAGAAGTTCTTTGATAAAAAATGTGGGTTTGCCGTTTAAGTTGATAAGAAGCTTTGTACAGGTGCGATCAATTATCAACCAATTTAAACCAGACGCAGTGATAGGAGTAGGCGGTTATTCCAGCTTTCCGGTTTTGCGTTATGTGCAAACCAAAGGCATTGCCACTTTTATTCACGAGAGTAATTCATTTGCTGGCAAAGCAAATATCATGTTGGGAAAGAAAGCAACAAAAGTGTTTGTAGCAAGTGATAAGATGCAAAAGTTCTTTCCTGCTGATAAAATAATGATCACCGGTAATCCTGTGCGTGCTGCAATTGCACATGCAACAGTAAGCAGAGAAGAAGGACTAAAGTTCTTTGGGTTGAATGCAGATAAGAAAACCGTGCTGGTAGTTGGTGGAAGCCTTGGTGCAAAAAGTATTAACGAAGCCATTGATGCAGGTATCGATCAGTTTGAACAAAACAACCTGCAACTCATTTGGCAAACCGGCAAACCTTATGCGGCACAAGGTAAAGCAAGAGCAAACGGCAAAACGAATGTGTGGGTGAATGATTTTATTAAGGAGATGGAGAATGCGTATGCCGCTGCCGATGTAGTGATCTCAAGAGCTGGCGCAATGGCCATCGCTGAGATCTGTTTGGTTGCAAAACCGGCTGTGTTTGTTCCTTATCCGCATGCAGCAGAAGATCACCAAACGGTAAACGCTCAACATTTGGTTGAGAAGCACGCAGGATTGATGGTGAAGGATAGTGAAGCAAAAGAAAAATTGGTAAGCAGCATCATTGCATTGGCAAAAGATGAAGCGAAGCAAAATGAGTTGAAGCAAAATATAGCAAAACTTGGTGTGGCAGATGCCGATACAGTGATTGCAACAGAAATATTGAAATTAATTAAGTAAGCGAAAGAAGTACACCCCGTCAGACGCCCTCGTCGGACGGGATAAAAAACAGAACAAGAAGAATCGGTCCGACGAGGGCGTCTGACCAAAAAGAAGAATGATTCAGTTGAACGATATAAAAGCAGTGTATTTCGTAGGAATTGGTGGTATTGGCATGAGTGCACTCGCAAGATTTTTTAATGAGAAAGGAGTGAAGGTGAGTGGTTACGATAAAACGGTTACACCGCTTACATCGCAACTCGAAGCAGAAGGAATTGAAGTGAATTACAGTGAAGATGTTGATCGTATTCCTAAGGATGTGCAACTGGTGGTTTACACACCTGCTATTCCAAAGGAGCATAAAGAGTATCAGTATTATTTGCAGAATGGATACAGTGTAGTAAAGAGGAGTGATGTGTTGCAGATCATTACACAAAGTTCTTTGAATATATGTGTAGCAGGTACACATGGTAAAACAACCATCAGTACCATGACGGGTCATTTGCTGCGCCACAGTGGTTTTGGCTGTAATGCTTTTCTCGGCGGTATTGCCGTGAATTACAACCGCAACTTCTGGGCAAGTGATAACAATGTGTGTGTGGTGGAAGCCGATGAATATGATCGTTCCTTTCATAAGCTGAGCCCGGATATCGCAGTGATCACCGCAATGGATGCAGATCATTTAGATATCTACGGAACTGCTGAAGCAATGGAAGAAGCCTTCATTGAGTTTACAAGAAAAATTAAACCCGGTGGATGGCTTATCAGCAAGCATGGATTGAAACGATACAGTGACCTGGTTGCAGACAATCACATTACGTATCATCTCAATGATACGAATACAACTGTACACTCAACGAATCTGAAAGTACAAAACGGTAGTTATGTCTTTGATGTAGTGTTTGGTGATTGGATATTAAAAGATGTGTTGTTGAATGTTGGCGGACTGCATAATGTTGAAAATGCATTAGCCGCTATTGCTGTTGCTCACGTGTTGAAGATCGATGATGAAAAGATCAAAGAAGCAGTAACTGCATTTAAAGGAGTGAAGAGAAGATTTGAATATGTGATTGCGCCGGGTGAAGGCGAGGTGGTGTTTGTGGATGATTATGCACATCATCCGGAAGAATTGAAAGCATTGATCACCGGTGCAAGAAGTTTGTTTGGTAATAAGAAACTTAACCTTGTTTTTCAGCCACATCTCTTCACACGCACAAGAGATTTAGCTGATGGTTTTGCCGAAGCACTTGATATGGCAGACGAGGTTTATCTGTTGCCAATTTATCCTGCAAGGGAGTTGCCGATAGAAGGGATAACAAGTGAGCTGATTGCAAACAAGATGAACCCAGCGAAAGTAGCTTGTGTAACAAAAGACGAATTGCTTTTGATTTTAGACGACAGACAATTGTACGGAGATGAACTGGAACTATTGGTTACCGCAGGAGCTGGGGATATAGATGCGTTGTTACCAGAAATAAAAAAGATACTTGAAAGAAATAAATGAGCAGTAAGAAATTTTCGTGGAAAAAGTTAGTACTCACTGTTATGTGGACAGTGATTTGTACGGCAACAATTGTGCTGCTGGTTGCTGCTGCCCGTAACAAAAATGGAAAACGCTGCAAAGATGTTATTGTAACTATCAAAGGAGTTGATGGAACAGAGTATGTAAGCAAGAAACAGATTTTAAATACAATCTCTGGTGGTCGTCCTGATCTGCTGAAAGGTGCACCTGTTAAAACATTTGATCTGCAACAGCTGGAAGAATTACTGGAACGGAATCTTTGGATACGTAATGCGGAACTGTTCTTTGATAATAATGATGTATTGCATGCCGATATAACCGAGCGTGAACCGGTGGCAAGAGTGTTTAGGATGAACGGTCAGTCATTTTATATTGATGATATGGGCGAACAGTTGCCAATCACAAACGACCAGGTTGCACGTGTGCCTGTGTTTACTTCTTTCCCGAATGAAACAACTGCTGCAAAAAAGAAAGACAGTTTGTTGCAGGAGCAGGTAAAAGAGATGGGTCATTACTTATTGAAGAATGATTTCTGGATGGCGCAGGTTGACCAGGTGAACATCAGCAACTATGAATTTGAATTGGTACCTAAGCTTGGCAATCATCTCATTCAGTTTGGTAATACGGAGAAGATGGAACAGAAGTTTAACCGTTTGCTGTTGTTCTATAAAAACATCATGAACAAAACCGGTTGGAATTATTACAGCGCATTAGATGTGCGTTACGATAAACAACTGGTGGCTGTAAGAAGAGACAGTGTAAGCCTGTTCAAAAGTTTTGTAGTAGAACAAAATAATTACGAAGTGAGCACCGCAATTGATACCAGTTATATTAACAGCGATACAGCATTAACAACTGAAAAACCAATTATAAACAACGAACCAAACAGTTTGCTTACCTCTGGGGCCTATAAGAGTGCACCAACACCTTCAGAGCCCGTTTTAAAGTCCGCTACTGTGAAACCAGAGACAAATGAAAATCGCAATGCGATGAAGAACCAATTCCCTACCCCTGCAGGAAAAGCCAATGCACAAAATCAAAAATCCAGTGAACAAAAACCTAAGCCGAAGACAGAAGAAGAAGCTGTATTGAATGAGGCGAAGAGCCAACCTGTGAAAAAACAACCGAAAGCAGTGATGAAGAAGAAAGGGAATGAGTGATGAATGATGAGTGATGAGTGGGTTTATCCCCTCCCTGGAGAGCCTGCTCCGCTTTACGGAGGGCGATAGAGTGTAGCACTAAGGAATGATGAAAGGGGTGGGTCATTCGACTTCGCTCAAGATTGAAAAGAACGATGAAGTGAGTGACACAACGAAGATGAAACATGCACAACAGTTGATAACCATAAAAACAAAAAAGTTCACACAACTAAAAAACAACATACAACTATGACAACGGAATCACCCACAAACGGAACAGCAATGAGCGCACAGGCTGTCAATAACAACCCCATCATCGTGGGATTGGATATTGGTACAACCAAGATCGCTGCTATTGCCGGGCGTAAGAATGAATTCGGCAAACTTGAAATTCTCGGCTTTGGTCGTGCAAACTCCAGCGGTGTACAACACGGCATGGTGTTAAACATCGATCAAACAATTAAAGCCATTGAGCAGGCATTGCAGAACTGCTATGCAAGCAACCCAAATCTTGAGATCAACGAAGTTTACGTTGGTATTGCAGGCCATCACATTAAATCATTGCAAACACGTGGCGATATTGTTCGTCAGCAAAACGAAGAAGAAATTTCGCAACGTGAAATTGATCAGCTCATCGGCGATCAATACAAAACATATATTCCTGCAGGTGATCAGATCATTGATGTGATACCACAGGAGTTTACCGTGGATAACTTTCAGAATATTCCTAACCCGATTGGTTATAGTGGCGTGAAAGTTGGTGCTAATTTCCACATCATCACTGGTGATAAAAATGCGATCCGCAATATTAACCGCAGTGTTGAAAAGAGCAATCTGAAAGTAAGAGATCTTGTGTTGCAACCATTGGCATCGGCCGCAGCTGTTATGTGCGAGCATGATCTTGAAGCAGGTGTTGCTATTGTTGATATTGGTGGTGGCACAACTGATCTTGCTGTTTTTTATGAAGGTATTTTAAAACATACTGCTGTTATTCCATTCGGTGGTGAGAACATTACCAACGATATTAAAATGGGATTAGGTGTGTTGCGTACACAGGCAGAGCAAATGAAAGTGCAGTTTGGCAGTGCGTTGGCCGATGAAGCAAAATCAAATGCGTTCATCACTATTCCCGGTATTCGTGGAATGGCGCCCAAGGAGATCAGTGTAAAAAATCTTGCACACATCATCCAGGCACGTATGAGTGAGATCATGGATTTTGTAACCTATCATTTAAAGCAGGTTGGTTTAGATAACCGCATGCTCAATGGTGGTATTGTGTTAACAGGTGGTGGTTCACAATTGAAACATCTCATTCAGTTAACAGAATATGTAACAGGATTGAATGCACGTATTGGTTTCCCCAACGAACACCTGGCTCCCGGTCATATTGATGAATTGGCTAAACCGATGTATTCAACCTGTATCGGTTTGATCATGAAAGGATACAATGTATTTGAAAATACACAGAACAAACTGAAAGGAATAGAAGTAAAAGAAGAACCTGTAGCCGAAGTAGTGAATGTGTACGATGAGCAATCTGAAACACATGTGGTGCGTGTAAAAAAACGCAAAAGCCTGAAAGGATTTATGGACAGCATCAAAGACGGATTGATTGATTTGTTTAACGAAGAAGAAGACAGGAAGCTATGAGTGATGAGTGAATAGTAATGAGTAATTCATTCACTATTGACCATTCACCATTCACAACAAAAAACTTACTAACCCAGCAAACCCGGAAAGTTATGATACATTTTGATCTGCCAAAGGAAAAGTCATCCATCATCAAAGTAATTGGTGTTGGTGGCGGTGGTAGCAATGCAGTAAATCACATGCATGCTCAGATTATTGAAGGAGTAAATTTTATTATTTGTAATACAGATGCACAGGCTATTGCGCAAAGCATGGTGCCAAACAAAGTGCAGTTAGGTCCGCATTTAACGCAGGGCCTTGGTGCAGGTGCCAATCCTGAAATTGGAAGACAGGCAACAGAAGAAAGTTTAGAAGAATTAAAAACCATGTTGGAAGTAAATACCAAGATGGCGTTTATCACTGCAGGAATGGGTGGTGGTACAGGTACAGGCGGTGCACCTATCATTGCAAAAATTTGTAAAGATCTCGGTATTCTTACTGTTGGTATTGTTACAACACCTTTCAGTTACGAAGGAAAGAAACGAATTCAACAGGCAGAAGAGGGTATTGGCCGGTTGAAGGATTATGTTGATACATTACTTGTGATCAGCAATGATAAACTGCGTCACCAGTTTGGTAATTTGAAAATGAAAGAAGCATTTTCAAAAGCAGATAATGTATTGGCAACAGCTGCAAAGTGTATTACCGATGTTATTAACAGCACCGGGCAGATCAATGTCGATTTTGCGGATGTATGCACAGTAATGAAAAACGGTGGTGTGGCAATTCTTGGTAATGCAAGTGCAAATGGCGATAACCGTGCACAGCGTGCTATTGAAGAAGCATTGAACTCACCATTGCTGAATGATAACGATATTAAAGGAGCAAAATGGATACTTATTAATATCAACAGTGCCGAAGGTGATCATGAATTTACAATGGATGAAGTTGAAATTATCCAGAACCATTTATTATCACAAGCTGGTGAAAACACCGATGTAATACTTGGTTTAGGTTATGACAGTACGTTAGGTGATAAGATCGGTATTACACTTATTGCAACAGGTTTTGAAGCAAAAGATCCATTCGATAAAAAACCTGCTGTTGTGGAAGAAGTAAAACCGAAAACAGAAAAGATTGTTATGACTTTGGCTGAGCCAGAGAAAAAAGCATATTCGCAACCCGCTCTTTTTGCGGAGGAGCCGAAGCCAACTCCGGCACCTGCTCCGGCTCCTGTTGAAAATGTTGCCCCTGCCGTTGCTAAAGAAGTAAACCTGCAACCGGTTTTATCAACAGAAGTACCTGTTGCAAAAGTGGAAGAGAAACCAGCTGCGGTTGTTGAAACAGAAAAGATCGAATTTGTATTGGAGCCTGTTGCTCCTGTACAGGAAATGAAGAAAGAAGTAGCAGCTCCTGTTGCAGAAGTGAAACAGGAAGTAAAACCTACAAGTGGTTTCCTGAAGAAGCCAACTATGATTTATGCAGAAACAGAAGAAGAATCCATTCCGGAAATAAAAGCCGAAGAAAAACCGGTTGAATCTCCTGTACAACAATTGCACATTGTCAGAGACGAAGAAGAATCGTTCGACATGCACTTGGTGGAGAAAAAAGAACAACCAACGGCGGAGAAAGAGCTTAGGGCCGATCAAAATGTTCATCTTGCTTCTTCGGAAGAGCCTCCGGTAACGGATGAGGCAGAAGAGCAACGGAAAAAAGCAGCCGATCGTTTACAGAAGTTGAGAAACCTCTCGTTTAACATCCATGGCAGCGATCCGAATAATGAGTTTGACACTGTGCCGGCATATCTCCGCCGTAATTTAGAACTGTACAATACTATTTCGCCTGCAGAAAATTTCTACAGCAATTATACTGTACAGAGCGATGAAAATAACCAGGCACAGATCAATACCATCAATACATTTTTAGATGGTAAGAAACCAGATTAATGACTTGCTCTATGTTTCAACATAGAGACATCTTTGTTTTATAGTTGTAAGGCGAATTTTTAGAATCGTTGATTTTTATTAGTTGTGTAAAACCCCTCTGCTTTACGGAGGGGTTTCTTTTTTGTCAAACCTTAAACATGAGAAAACGAAAGTCAATAATTATACTTAAACGATCTAAACATGCATTCTTGAAAAAATAATTCCGGTTATCAATGCCTGGAAAAAACCATACAGCAGCCATGTGCCAACGGTAAGCAATGAAACATTAATAGCACTATAGGTAATTAATAAAGATGGAATGGTTGCTATTGCAACATAGATCAAAGCCATTTCAATACCCTGCATCAATGCATTGCCTCTCAACAATGACTTAAACCTGTTCCAGAACCAGGCAAGTCCAAAGGCTAAAAAAACAGGGTGAACATAATAAAGCAGGTTCCTTGATTCATCATTTACAAAAGCGGGGTTATAATATTCCTCTGCTACTTTTGGTAACAGTACAGGCATTACCAATAAACACAGGTAAGCAAACACCAGCAATACAATACTTGCAACAAAACCGGAGCTGATGATTTTTTTCATTTGAAATGATTTGCATACGAAAATATGTGGCCTGATCTTTCAGGTAACTGACTGGGATAAGTGAAAAAGATGATCCTGATCATAATTTGATCGGTTTCTGTTTTTGGCTTTAGCTGCAGTGAGGGATAATGAATACAGGTATGGTTAACCGAAATAGAGAAAAATGTCATGTACTTTTTCATGATCAACGATAATAACAGGGTAACATCATGCGAAAAATAAATACCTGGCACGGAATTGCAGGTAAAGAAAACGTTTGTTTACGTAATTAATTTTTTAATAGATCTAACCCCGCTAAAAACATTTTTATAAGCCTATAGTTTGCGCCTGCGCCTGTTTTTTATCCCAATTCATATATTCCTTATGCATTGATTTTGAATAAGAATTACATGTTATTGTTTGTGATAAGAAGGTGACTTTTTCTCTTGGCACAGTTTATGATTTTAGGTGGGTGTTGGTGATGATGAAAAAAACTTTATCAACACTTTTAAACTTCTGGTAACATCCTCTGTCTGTATATCCGTTGAAAAGCTACAAAAGCTTTAATACTTATTCAATCATCAAAACAAATCAGTATGAAGAACAAGATGAAACAGTTATCAGCCGCAGCAGTTGTAATGCTTTTCGCAAACGCTGCTCTTGCACAGGTGAACCTTAATCTGAACAGCACAACAAGCGCTGTTACAAAAGCAACAGTAAGCACAAGTAAAGTAGCAGATGTAGTTAGTAAAACAACACAGGCTACAACAAGAGTTGTGAATGCTACAGGTAAAGTGGTGCAAACAACAGCAAATGTTGCAACACGCACAACTGCTAATGTATCAGCAAAAACAAATGCTGCTGCAAATGCAACAGCAAAAAGCAGTAATGCTAAAGTAACAAATGAAAATGCTGTTGATGCACGTTTGAAATCAGAAACAAACGCAACAGAGCAAGGTAAAGGCATTTCTTCTGAAGTAAAGGAAATGGTAGTTGCTGAAGCACAGGGTATCCGTACAACAGAAAAAGAATTACGGAATGATGTGAAGCCCGGCTTAAACATCAGCAGCAATACAAATGCAGACGCAAACGGCGAAGTAAGTTCAAACAATGCATCTGCCAATGGCGAGATCAATGGTAATGCAGAAGTGAACACTGATGCCAAAGCAAAAGCTGATGCAATGAAAGAAAAAGCAGAAGCTAAAGCAGCCGATGCAAAAGACAAGACAAAAGCTACAGTAAAGAAAGTAAAGAAAACAAAAGCAAATGCTAATGCTGAAGTATCTGTAAACAGTAACTCAGCAGTTTCAACAGGTCGTCAGTAAGGTGAATATTTTGTATTGACGATTGGGAAAGAAAGTACCGCCACGGCGGGACTTTCTTCTTCAAACCTTTATCAAACCGTAAAGCCATGAAAAAATTTGCACGACTGTTTTTGTTTCTTGTGCTTGTTAGTCCATTGATTCTTTCTGCACAGAACGATAGTACAAAAACTGATACACGAAAGCCTGTTTTTACGGCCAATATCGCTCATCAAACGCTTGTACATTTCCTTGGCCGTACAGATAGTTTGAATAGTAATGCTACTTTACCCATTATCAGCTATCAGTTGAAGAATGGATTGTATGCACAGGGAG
This sequence comes from Lacibacter sp., assembly GCA_036675885.1. Taxonomy (GTDB): domain Bacteria; phylum Bacteroidota; class Bacteroidia; order Chitinophagales; family Chitinophagaceae; genus Lacibacter. Next base: position 9,464 of record JAKFDY010000414.1, read on the forward strand.
CAGCAATTTTTATTGCAAACAGTGCATTGCCCTTTCAGTATACAGGTGGTAGTGTAGAACTTGGTTATCGTTTTCCTGAGAGCAAGAAATTTTCAGGCAATATGTTTGTTTCCCGGTTTCTTTACAAAGAAGAATCGGTACTGGTGCAATCAGCATTAAAATACCAGACAGGTATTAATACCAGTTTTCAAAATAAGATCGTGAATATTAATCTTGGTGCCGATCTGAAATTCAGCAACAATACCGATATAGGTGCAACAGCAGGGCTTGATCATTTATTCATCATCCCCATAAAAGAAGGTGAGCCAAAAGCATTTGCTATCAATCCTACCATAACAGCTTACGGAGGTACGCAACGCTTTAGTGAAACGTATCAGAAAAAACAAAACAGTACAGTGGGAGGTTTGCCCGTTGGTCCGCCTCAAACTGTAACAGAAACCAGGAATGTAAATACGTTTTCTGTTCTTGCCTACGAATACACCATGCCGCTTGTATTGGTGTGGGGCAAGTTTAATGCAGTATTGAGCCCGTCGTATGTGATGCCACAAAATCTTATTACTTCAAATGGTGAGTATGGACGCAATCGTTTTTATGTAACCGCAAGTGTGGGTATTCGGTTGTAATCAGCAAACGAATAAAACTCTACATATACAAAAGCCCCGATCATTTAATCGGGGCTTTGCCTGTTCCCGGGACTGGTCCAGATTCTAACTCTGTTTATCGACGACTAAAACACTTGCTCTGCTTTAATATAAGATGCCAATGAAAATTACCTCATTTTTTTCCAACTTTCCCCGCTTTAAACTCAGAAGGCGAAACACCAAACTTTGATTTAAATACGGTAGAGAAATATGCCTGTGATGCAAAGCCAACCTTGAATGCCACTTCAGAAATTGACAGATCTTCGCTCGATAATAAGAACCTGGCTTTTTGCAAGCGGACAGTTAGAATATAATCATTGATGCTAAGACCGATCAGCGCCTTTACTTTGCGGTAGAGTTGCTTCTTTGAAATGCCGATCTCTTTGCAAATGTCATCAATGGAGAAGTTTTCGTTTTCGATATTATTTTCAACAATAGCTGTAAACTGGTTAATAAACTTCCGATCGATCTTGTTTGCTGAATTACCTCTTGTTTCAGTAGGTAATTCGCTTACATAGTGCTCACGCTGTATCGTCATGTGGGGCCAGGTTCAGGGCTGAAAATGCAAATCAATTGTTTTCAAGTGAACTTAAAAAGTTGGTTCCAAAGCCTGGTGTGATTGAAGTTTATAAAGTCGTTTTACAAGAAGAGTTTAAATCACAAACAAAAACTCAACGTGAAGATCTGCGGCAAATAAAGGAATCTTTAGAAAAAGCCAATACAGAGCTTGCAAATGCGAGAAAACTGCTTTTGACAACCGAAATTGATCCATCCGAATACCGGACAATAAAAAGAGAATACGAAAAGAAAATTAACGGGCTGGAATCAAAGCTCATTGAATTATCTCAGGAACGTAAAAATATTGAACCCTTATTGAACAAGGCTTTAACAACGCTTACATGTTTAGATAAGTTATACGAGAATGCTGATAATAGAGGCAAAAGAGAAATCATTGGTTCGATATATCCCGAAAAACTCGTTTTTGACGGATTCCAATATCGAACCGCTCGGCTCAATGAGGCTGTTCGGCTGATATACAGTCTGGGCAAGGGTTTCAGCGAAAATAAAAATGGACAAACCGAATCAATTTTCGATTTGTCCATTTCAGTGCACCCAACTGTACAATTCTCGAACCACTTTATACCAGATTTGACCAGACTCGCCAATCTTTTAACAGCATAAAAGATTGTACAATAAGAAAACAATAAAAATAGTAGCTACTAATTTCAGAAACTTTAAGTGTTTAACATCAATATAAGCCAGTCTGGTAAAACAGCAGAACAAGAAATATTTAATGTACCTGTTTAACCGGTCAATTTTAAATAAGCTAAGGCTTGAAGTTTTTCTTCAGTTCTGATAAGTTAACTATGGCGTAAGTTGATACATTCATTTTTGTTAACTTTACTTAATAATTGATTGGCTAATGAAGCGGAATCTATGCTGCCAGGTGCGAAGTTTTCCCGAATTAAACATGATGTGATGCGTTTTCTTATTTGGGTAGTTTTACTGTTACAGGCGCTTCCTGTTTTTGCGCAAAGTGAGCATTATAATTTTTACAAACTCGATAATAATACGGGGCTTTCAAATAACCAGGTCAATGCCATATTAAAAGACCAGGATGGTTTTTTATGGTTTGGCACTATGTCGGGCCTGAACCGGTATGATGGATATTCCTGCAAGGTATTTCGTAAAAATTATAATGATAGCTCTTCGGTGCTGGATAATAGTATCCATTCACTTTTTGAGCTTCCAGATGGAAAGATCTGGGTAATGACAATGGGAGGGACCTGTATTTATAATTCGCATATCGAAAAATTCGATGCTGACTATAATAGCTATTTACAATCTCTGGGTCTGCCTGCCGGTCCAATTAACAAAGTCGTAAAAGGAAACAACGGTAGATATTGGTTTCTTTACGACAATTTTGATCTATACTTATATTCAGGTACTGGCAAAAAAGCAAATTCTTCCAGGCTGAACCCCGTCTTCAATAGTTCTGAAAAAATTGCTTCCATAAAAGAAACAAAAGATGGGAGACTATGGATAGTGTATCAGAATGGATTTTTACAGAAGTATGATATAAATTCAAACAAGATCATTTTCTCCACTACCGTGATCCAAAATCTGAACAAAGAAAATAATCCATTTAACCTTTTTATAGATAATGATGGCGATGTGTGGGCGTGGGCCCTGAATAATGGAGTTTTTCTTTTTCAACCACGATATAATTCCTTCAAACAGTTTAATGCAAATTCATTTCCTTCCAGGCTTAATACGAACCTGGTAACCGGGGTCGTTCAGGATAACAATGGTTTGATTTGGGTGGCTACTGACCATGGCGGTGTAAACCTGATCAATAAAAAAAACAACTTCAGCATCAGCTATCTTCTCAATGACCCCAAAAATCCCCGGACGCTTAGCCAAAACAGCATAATAGGATTGTATAAAGATGATAACGGAATTATCTGGCTGGGAACCCATAAACACGGAGTTAATTATTCAAACAGCAACATTGTGCGGTTTCCGCTTTATCGTCACGAGGAATCGAATGCAGCGAGTCTTCCTTATGACGATATAAACAGGTTTGTTGAAGATAAATCCGGTAATCTCTGGATTGGGACCAATGGTGGGGGATTGATTTTTTTTGACAGGAAACGAAATACATTTAAACAGTACCTGCACGACCCGAACAATAAAACCAGCCTGAGCAATAACGTAATTGTAAGTTTATGTGTTGATCATGAGAATGTTCTCTGGATAGGAACCTTCTTTGGCGGCCTCAACCGCTTCGACGGTCAGCAATTCACACGCTACCGGCATAGTGACGGTGATTCTTCGAGCCTGGCGAATGATCATGTGTGGGAAATATTTGAAGACAGGGAGCAGAATTTGTGGATAGGTACGTTGGGCAGCGGGTTGGATATTTTTAACAGGGAAACAAACCGGTTTAAACATATTCAATATAAGGGAGCGTTGAAGGACCCAGGGCCTTTCAACTATATATCCTCCATTCTGCAGGATAAAAAAGGGAATATATGGGTTGGTACAAATGGCGGGATCGCCGTCTTTGAAAAGGGTAACACTACTACGGTTTTTTATGAAAGCTCAAAAGATAAAAATGATTTAAGCAATAATAATGTTACTTGTTTTTTTGAAGACAGCAAGGGAAGAATTTGGGTAGGTACCCGGGAGGGATTGAATTTGTTCAATGAGCAGGCAAAACAATTTAAGACATTCACCACATCCGATGGCCTTCCCGATGATATGATATTAAATATTCTTGAAGATAACCATCAGACATTTTGGATTTCCACACCCAACGGACTTTATAATGCCATTCCAAAACAAGACAAAGCTGGTCTTGTTTTTTCTGTAATTGGTTACAACGAGACGAATAATTTGCAGTACCGTGAATTCAATGACTTTGCAGCACTCAAAACCCGTGCGGGCGAACTGATCTTCGGAGGTCCTTCAGGGTTTAATATTATTAATCCGGATAACATTCAGAAACCTTTGTATCGCCCTAAAATTGTTTTCACCGGTTTACAAATATTAAATAATACCGTTGAGCCGGGTGAATTGATCAATAAACGGGTTCTCCTGGAGAAATCTTTGTCACAACTTCAAAGTATTAAGTTGAAGTATAAAGAAAATGTTTTCTCCGTTGAATTTGCCTCACTGGATTTTGGTAACAGTGCCAGCAATAAATACGCATACATGCTGGAAGGATTTAATTCAGACTGGTTATATGTAGATGGCACCCAGCGAAAAGTCACTTTTACAAACCTGAATCCCGGCCATTATACGCTTAAGATAAAAGTATTAGGCATGGATGGTTTGTGGAGTGATATAAAAGCTTTGCGGATTGATATTGAGCCACCTTTTTGGCGAACCACAATTGCATATATTATTTATGCGCTGATCTTCGCAGGATTGTTTTTGCTTGCCCGGCGCATTACATTAGACAGAATTCACATGCGCTACGAAGTGCAGCAGGCACATGCCCTGGAACGGCTAAAGACAAAGTTCTTTACTAATGTAAGTCATGAATTTCGCACGCCATTGAGCCTGATTATTGCTCCCTTAGATAAGATCATTAAACATACTGGGGACGAAGAACAAAGAAAGCAGTTAAATCTTGTTCAACGTAATGCCAAACGTTTATTAAGCCTGGTAAATCAACTGCTCGATTTCAGGAAGATGGAAGTGCAGGGAATAAAATTGCACCCTGCTATTGGCGACATTATCGGTTTTAGTAAAGATATCAGCAACTCATTTACGGATATCGCCGAAAAGAAGAATATCCGGTTTTCGTTCTCGTCGGATATTGACAGCCTTGAAATCTTTTTTGACAGGGATAAGATCGAAAAGATTTTATTCAACCTGCTATCCAATGCTTTTAAATACACACATGAAAATGGAACGGTGAGCATTCACCTGGCGTACAAACCCGCTGCAGCGAATGAGGATGACGGAACACTGGCCATAGAGGTAAAAGATTCGGGTATTGGAATTCCGGCCGATCAGCATGAAAAGATTTTTGAACGGTTCTTTCAAACAGATGTTCCTCAAAACATGGTGAACCAGGGAACCGGTATTGGGCTGGCTATTACAAAAGAGTTTGTAAAGTTGCATAACGGCATCATCACTGTAAAAAGCGAACCGGACCAGGGAACCTGTTTTACAGTTTTACTTCCGGCAAAAAAAATTTATGACACTTCGGTTCGAAATGTCACCAACCCGGTGCTGGTTGAAGATGCGGAGCAAATGATGACTGAGGAAAGCCAAAAGACCGGACGAAAAAAAACAATTCTGGTAGTAGAAGACAATGAAGATATCCGCTTCTATTTAAAAGATAACCTGAAAGGGCTGTATAAAGTAGAAGAAGCAACAAACGGAAAAGAAGGCTGGGAAAAAATTAAACAACTAAACCCCGACCTTGTAGTAAGCGACATTATGATGCCTTTGATGGATGGAGTTGAACTGGCCCGGAAAATTAAAACTGAAACGCTTACGGCACATATCCCCGTCATCCTGCTTACGGCAATGGGAAGTGAGGAAAAACAATTAGAAGGTTTGAAGGCGGGTGTGAACGATTATATCACCAAGCCCTTCACTTTCGAAATTCTGGCTTCCCGCATCCGGAATTTACTGTCTCAGCAGGAATTGTTGCAAAAGAGGTTTCAAAAGCAAATTGAGGTAAATCCGGCGGAGGTAACGATAAACTCTGTTGATGAGAAATTCTTGAAACAGGCTTTGGACATTGTCGAAAAAAACATCGATAACGCTGCTTTTTCAGTGGAGGACTTCAGTCGTGACATGTTTATGAACCGTGCGACTTTATATAGAAAAATAGCGTCCCTGACCGGCAAGGCGCCAGCAGATTTTATTCGTTTAATCCGGTTGAAAAGGGGGGCACAGTTACTGGCGAAAAGCGGTATGTCGATCGCTGAAATTGCATACGAAGTAGGTTTCACCGACCCCAAATACTTCTCGAAAACGTTTAAAGAAGAATTCGGTGTACTGCCTTCAAAGTATGTTGCGGATAAGAAGGAGAACGATGTTTAAGGTCTCTCAGGCAGAACAAGGCTTATGCAATTCATAAACCCCCAAGCCAACTGATGAAGTGCGGTATTGCCAAAATGACTCATATCGATATTAAGCATTGATCAGTGTCCTGCGTTTAAAAAAGCGGCAAAACAAAAAAGGCAATACCACTTGAATGTTTTCTTGCTTTCTGCCTGCACACAATGAAAAATCACTTATTTGCACCCTGCATACCCCTAATCTGCAACCTCTCTCCTCCTGACCCAAGCAGGTCAGAGGTAATTTTACAGTATTCTTTCAAGCGAACGATTACTGTATATGAAATTACGATTGCTGCTTCTCATCTTCTTCTGTTTTTCCTTTAGTAATGTCTTATTGGCAGAGCCCCCATCTTATATTCAAACCAAAGACGGGGTTATTGTTTTTACTGATCCTTTGTTTACAGGTACAGCCCATGCAGTTAAGCTTGAGGTAGTTTCCGATCATATTATAAGAGTTATAGTTTCTCCTGACAAGAAACTATCAGCTACCCAGAGTTTAGTTGCGGTTTACAGCAAACGGGCAGATATTCCCTGGGATATTGTTTCAGATAAAGAAACGCTGACGCTTAAAACCAAAAGAATTTGGGCGGTTGTTAATCTCAAAAACGGTGCTGTTTCTTTTTATGATGAGAAAGGCAAAAAAATAATGCATGAAAAGCCATTGTCTGGAAGAAGTTTTCAACCTGCAATATTCGATGGACAACCCTTTTACAGTATTCAACAAACATTTCAAGTAAGCAACGATGAAGGCTTGTATGGATTAGGTCAGCACCAGGATGGTATTATGAATTACAATGGACAACAAGTTACCTTTTTCCAGAACAATACTGAGGTAGCCGTACCCTTTTTAATATCATCCAGGAATTATGGGATTTTATGGGATAATTATTCCCTCACAACAGCAGGCGATGTAAGAACTTTTCATCCACTTTCTTCTCTGCAGCTCTTTTCAAAAAAAGGAGATCAGGGTTGGCTTACTGCATCGTACTGTAACAATAAATTAAATAACAGAGATATAATTATTGAAAGACCAGAGGCAGCTATCAACATGGAATATCTTAACGACTCCAGGATGATACTGCCAAAAGAATTCAATGGAGCTACGGGCTCTGTAACCTGGGAAGGCAGTATCGCCAGCTTTTTTTCTGGCACACACCAATTCAGATTTACACTGGGCGGAAGTTTGAAAGTATGGATAAATGGAAGCCTTGTTTTAGATCGTTGGCGCAAGGCATGGAACCCGGCATCTGCAGTAGTGCCTGTTTCTTTAGTTAAAGGAGAGAAAGTACCTGTTCGTATTGAATGGATTCCTGAGTCTTCGGAATCGTATTTGTCGCTCAAGTGGCTTGAACCTGCTGCCGGCACAGATCAGCATACGTTTAGTTTTAATTCAGAAGCCGGACGTCAGATAGATTACTATTTCATTTACGGTAGTAATATGGACGAGGTTATTTCAGGATACAGAACACTCACCGGCAAGGCACCAATTGTTCCAAAATGGGCATTAGGTTTCTGGCAGAGCCGTGAGCGGTATAAAACACAAAATGAATTACTCACTACAGTTAAAGAATTCCGCAAACGTAAAATTCCAATAGACAATATTGTACTCGACTGGAATTATTGGAACGAGGCAGAGTGGGGTAGCCAGGAGTTTGATAAATCGAGGTTCCCATCTCCTGACAGTATGATTAAAGTATTGCATGAAAAATACAATACAAAGATCATGATATCAGTTTGGCCAAAATTTTATGAAGGCATTACCACATACAAAGATTTTGATAAGAAAGGTTGGTTATACAAAGGTAATATTGAACATCGCCAGCGTGACTGGATAGGAGAGGGTTATATATCTACGTTTTATGATGCATTTAATGCACATGCACGCAAAGGTTTCTGGGATCTTATAAACAAGAAAATTTATACTAAAGGGATTGATGCCTGGTGGATGGATGCAAGTGAGCCTGATATTCTTTCAAATGTGAGTCCTGAAAAACGAAAACTTCAAATGACGCCTACAGCCTCAGGAAGTGCTGCTGAATTTTTAAATGCATATCCTTTACAAAATGCCAAAGGAATTTATGAAGGGCAACGTTCAAGCGATTCATCAAAGCGGGTGTTTCTGTTAACACGCTCGGGATTTGCCGGTTCCCAAAGATATGCTGCTGCAATATGGAGTGGTGATATTGGTTCCACATGGGATGATATGAGAAACCAGATATCTGCAGGTGTAAATTTTTCAATGTCTGGTATTCCTTATTGGACCATGGATATTGGAGGTTTTGTTGTGCCGGAAAAATTTGAAAAGCCAAATGCTGAAAACCTGGAAGAATGGCGTGAGTTGATGACACGCTGGTCGCAGTTTGGTGCATTTGCTCCTTTATTCCGGTCACACGGTCAGTTTCCTTATCGTGAGGTTTATAATACAGCTCCCGAAGATCATGCGGCATACAAAAGCTTTCTCTATTACGATAAATTGAGATACCGCTTACTTCCATACATCTATTCATTGGCAGGCGCAGCTTTTCACAATAACTACACAATCATGCGTGGACTGGCAATGGATTTTGCAAAGGATACTGCTGTATTAAACATAGCCGATCAGTATATGTTTGGTCCATCCATGCTCATAAACCCGGTATGTGAATATAAGCAAACAAAGAGGTCGCTGTATTTACCAAAAAATTCAGGTGGATGGTATGATCTCTATACAGGCAAATGGTACCTGGGTTCACAACATGTTAC
>JAKFDY010000415.1:0-18698 GCA_036675885.1 Lacibacter sp.
TGGATGGTTTTAGCGGAATGCCCGCCCAGCCCATAATACCGGCAGTTAGCATTAATGGAATAATATTGGGGATCAGGGAACAAATCAATATCCGAACCGATTTAAAAAGGTAAAACATGCATAAGGCAATCAGCAAAAAAGCCCACATGATACTTTCCTGCAATCCGCTTATGATAAAGCGACTGCCTTCTAAAAAAGTAACGCTGGTACCTGTAAAACGCACATCAAATTTGGTTGAATCAAAAAGCTCGTTGGATCTATTTTTAATATCGGCCAGTATCGGAGGTAACTTTTTACTGCCTACATCGGCCATATTAACACTAATACGGGTTTTTTGCCGCGTGCTGTCCATAAAAGCATTCATCAGTTGCTGAAAAACATTATTGGCATTACCGGTATCCTCTTTTACTCTTAAATAGTCGTTTACAAACGCACCATCAAAAGCATTGGGCAATGCATAGTTCAGGCTGTCGCCATTATAAAACCCCTGCTTGGCAAATTTCAATGCTTCCACAAGCGATAGCGGACGGGCCATTTCGGGTTTGGCGGCAATATATTGCGAAAGAGAATCAATTTTCTGAAAGATACCCAGGGCCTTCATCCCAACAAATCCATATTTTCTTTTCGTGTCTACAATGATCTCTAAAGGCATAATACCTTCAAAATGCTTTTCAAAAAATTTCAGGTCTGTATAAATTTTATCGGTTTTAGGTATATCATCAACCATATGTCCAACCGATACCAGCCGGAGCATACCCGAAATAGAAAATACAATAACCAGCCCGGTAACAATATAAATTACTTTGGTATGGTTAAACACCCATCGCTCTACCCGGGTAAGCACATTATCCAGCCACCTGGTTTCTAAATATTTAATATGTTTGGGTTTGGGAGCAGGCAAATAACTTAACACTGCAGGAATAGAGGCCAGCGAAATAAAGAATATCGCCATAATGCTAATGCCGGCCACCATACCAAACTCTTTTAATATCGCACTTTTGGTTAAAGCAAATACAGCGAAACCAATAGCGGCAGAAATATTACAAAACAAGGTTACAATGCCCATGCGGCTTACCATTTCTACCAATGCTTTGTTTTTTTCACCCGTATCCAGCCATGAAGTATGGTACTTATTGAGAAAATAGATGCAATTGGGTATGCCAATTACTACAATTAGCGGAGGTATTAATGCAGTAAGCAGGCTGATGTTGTAATGAAAGAGGTGCATAATGCCCATGCTCCATATTACCCCTGTTATAACTACGCCCAATGACAATACAGTAGAACTTATTGACCTGAAGAACAGCATCAGAATTACTGCAGAGATCAAAACAGAACCAATAAGGAACCAACGCATTTCCTTTTCCACCTTAATGGCCATGTTGGTACGTATAAGCGGGAGCCCGCTGATATGCATTTCAATATTATGCTGTTTCCCGAAGCTGTATACAAGTCCTTCAATTTGCCCTATTACTTTTTCCCTTGCTTTGGAACCCAATACATCTTTATTTATTCTTGCGCCTATCAGGTAGGCTTTCGTTTGCGGGTTATACAGTAATCCTTTATAAAAAGGAAGAGAATAAAAAATGGAAACATTACTGTCGAGACTTTGCTGAGAGCTGCTTTGTGCGGGGAATACCGGTTTTACGTTCAAGCGTCCGTTTTGCTTTTTTTATCAGCCCTGCTATTCCACTTCTGCGTTGCCTTTCTTCGTTAAGGAGTGCATCCTCTTCTTCGTCGGCAACATCGTTGTTGTAAGCAGGATAGCTGATGTTGTTTGCTATAGGTTGTACGGTTGAAGTTTCTGAAAAGTTACGTGGTACATCAATTTTATTTTCAACTTTTTTTTCATTTACATCAGTCTTTGCAATAGCTATTGGTTGTTCAACAGCAATAGTATTTGGTGTTGATATTTTTTCAGTTGGGTTAACTGTTGCAACAGAAGTTTTAGAAGTTTTTGTTTGTTGATTTTGATTATCCGACTCATTAGAAGAAACTGTTGTCTTACCAAATTCATTTTTTGTGGCTTTTAAATCCTTATCGATCTGAGCTTTAAAAGGTGAAGGAGTTGTTGATTGATTTTCTTTCACTTTTGGTTCTTTAACAACAGCAATAGATTCAGGCTTGTCAGTTGTTTTTGTTCCATCCAACATTAACCACATCGCACTGCCCAACAATACAACAACGGCAGCTGCAGCACTCCATCTCCTGGCAGTCATGCTCAACGAGAACACACGTGCAGGTTCGGCTTGCTTGTACAATAATGATTTATCGGGGAATACAATAGACGTATCGGTTGTTAACTGGCTGCGACGAAGCCATTGTAATTCTTTTTGCAGTGTTGTGTTTGCTACAAGTTCTTTTTCAACCTGAGCTTTTTCATCAGCTCTTAATTCACCGTCAACATAAAGTAACAGTTGCTCTTCGCTGATGCTGCTTTCTTCATCAACAGGTTTCAATAATGAGTTAATGAATGTTGTATCCAGTTTTATATCATCCGTAAAAGTAGATTGCTGAATCAAATTAAATTCTTCCTGCAAGTCAGGATTAGATGCCACAAATGCTTCCACAATTTTCCGCTGCCCGGCTGTCAACTCATTGTCGACATACAGGAGGAAAAACTCTTCGTAATTATGGCGGTTAATGTTCATTGTTTCTTGCTTGTAGCTAGAAGCTGGCAGCTCGTAGCCGTTTTACATTACATTCTCAATACTCACTAAATAATTCTTCAACTGTAATCTTGCCCTGTGCAAATAAACTTTTACCTGGCTTTCAGTCAATCCCGTTATTTCACCGATCTCATCGTAACTGTATCCTTCGTAATCTTTTAATAAAACCAAACTTCTTGCTGTTTCACTCAACCGGGCCAGTGCTTCTTCCAACACCTTCTTCATATTATGTTGGGGCCTGTCCTGTATTCTCACTTCTTCTGCAAATTCATCCCGCAGGCTCACCCGTTTGTGTTTGCGAATGTGATCAATCATCTGGTTGTAGGCAATGGTAAACAGGTACGATTTGCTGCGTTCATTATCTACATTGTCTTTATTTACCCACAATTTTTCGAAAGCACTCTGCACAACATCCCGTGCATCTTCTTCGTGCCCCAAATTCTTGAGGATAAAACGGTATACGTTGTCGGCATACCGGGTCACACATTCATTATATTCTCTGGCGGTCATAAATCAGTTAGTGATCCGTGATGATAAGTTTAACTATCAGTATTACGGACACTGAAAATAAAAGTTACAGAAAAATAAAAATATTTTTAGAGCGTACCTGAAAAAGAATCGAAAATGAAGAAACCTGTTTGTGGAGCGTTATTCATCGCAGGTTTTTCCTGGCAGGTTTTGCTGCATTTGGAAGAAGTGGCAGCCGATTTTTTAGCAGGTGTAATGGTAAGCAATGCCCATGAAGAAACGGTAAGTAATACCACAGCGCCAAGAAGGATGATTTGCTTTTTCATAAACACCTGTTTGAAGGATAAGACGAAGGTAGAAGGAAAATGTTACAGTTGCACCACATATTTGTGTGAATTTCCTGAACGTGCAACCGGTTACGCATTAAAGAACCTCTGAATCCTCTTATTTTTGTCGCTTAAACCTTTTGTTATGAACGAGAAATTAGTGCAACGCATTGCAAATGAATTGGATGAGATCAGGACCAGCGGGCTTTTTAAAACCGAACGGATCATTGAGAGCGCCCAAGGCCCGGAGATTATGGTAAACGGGAAGATTGTGCTGAATTTCTGTGCCAATAATTATCTCGGCTTGTCTTCGCATCCGAAAGTGATCGAAGCGGCAAAAAAATACATCGACCTCCGTGGATTTGGTATGAGCAGTGTACGCTTTATCTGCGGTACACAGGATATTCATAAAGAACTGGAGGCGAAAATTTCAAAATTCCTCGGTACAGAAGATACCATTTTATATGCAGCTGCTTTCGATGCAAACGGTGGTGTGTTTGAACCTTTATTTGGAGAGGAAGATGCTATTATCAGCGACGCATTGAACCATGCCAGTATTATTGATGGCGTGCGTTTGTGTAAGGCGCAACGTTTCCGTTATGAGCATAACAATATGGCCGATCTTGAAGCAAAACTTATTGAAGCCACCGGTTTACGTAACCGTGTAATTGTTACCGATGGAAGTTTCAGCATGGATGGTACTATTGCTCAGCTTGATAAAATTGTTGAGCTCGCAGAAAAATATGATGCGGCGATTATGGTGGATGAATGTCATTCAAGTGGTTTCCTTGGAAAGACCGGCCGTGGTACGCATGAATACCGTGGAGTGATGGGCAAGATCGATATCATCACAGGTACGTTAGGTAAAGCATTGGGTGGAGCAAGTGGTGGTTTCACCAGCGGCCGTAAAGAAGTGATTGAAATGTTGCGCCAGCGTTCTCGTCCATATTTGTTTAGTAACACATTAGCGCCAAGTATTGTTGGTGCATCCATTGCTGTAATGGATCTGTTAAGTGAAACAACCGAACTGCGTGATAAACTTGAAGCCAATACAAAATATTTCCGTAGTAAGATGACGGCTGCAGGTTTTGATATTAAACCCGGTGATCATCCAATTGTACCTATTATGTTGTATGATGCGGTGGTGGCGCAGGATTTTGCAGCCAGGTTGTTGAAGGAAGGAATTTATGTGATCGGATTTTTCTTTCCTGTTGTTCCTAAAGGACAAGCACGTATTCGTGTACAATTAAGTGCAGCGCATGATCAACAGCATTTAGATAAAGCCATTGCGGCATTTACCAAAGTGGGCAGGGAGTTGGGTGTGTTGAAAGAGGTAACTATGAAGTAATGGAAAACGGATTACTGTTGATGTAACAAAACTCATTTAAATTAAAAGGTGGTACTTCAAAAGAAATACCACCCGTTGATAGTTATAAAGTAATTGGACTTCAGCAAGGGTTGCTGAAGCGGGAGAAATGAATTTATAATCGTTTTACACGGAAACTTCCTTCCGTTATTAATGAAGGAGTCGAACCCGTAAGCGATTGTACCTTTCCACTAAAGGTTCCACTTACGCTGGTTGTTGTGATCTCAGAAAGACGGATAGAAACACCTGCATCAGGAATAAGTATTGAACTTAACTGGTCACCGGATGCGTCGAAATAAAGTAGCGCTCCTTGTACAGTTACACCGGCAAGAGCGTCTGTGTAAGTCTTATTCGTAACAAGTGCAGTCACATCGTTGATATTAATGCCCATCAGGTTTGCTTGCGGATTTGCTGCGCTTTGTATTCCCTGGAATGCGCCGGAATAGATCATTGTTCCGCCAGCATCGAACGAAGTCAAAAGGGCGTTTGTGGTTCCGCTGAAATCTTTTTGCACACCATCAATTTTAAATTTCATAAAGTAGCTGCTGCTTCCGCCAGTTCCGCCAGTTCCTCCGGTGCCACCTGTTCCGCCGGTTCCACCGCTACCGCCACTGCTGAAAGATTTTTCTTTTGAACAGGAGTTAAGCCCTAAAGAAATGATTGCAAAGAGAAGTGTTAGTACATAGAGTTGATTCTTTTTCATCTATCTGATTTTTGCTTAAAATAAGTACTGCAAGATGCAATTTTTATTTGAAGATATCTTCTGTTGTTAACAGGTTTTAAGTGCTTTTATTTAATGGTGGGGATCAATCCACGGATGCCCATATCAACAAGTGTTTCACCTTTCAACGGTTCCCACTTCCCATTTGGGTTCAGGTCTTTCCATTCCACGCTTTTGTTGATGCTGAAACTGCATTCCACCACAATGTCTTTTGTTTCATTTCCGGTGATCTTCAAATTGCTATTGGCAAATGCTGCTGTTACCACACAACTGCCTGCAGGGATAGGTGATGTATTGAACAATGGATTTACAACAGTTGTTGCTCCCGGAGGTGCCTGACCGCTTTGCGTAACAGGAATATTTGTGCCCAGTACAGGAACATTTGTTTCAAAACCCCAGAAACCCTGGGTGCGGTTGCCATTTACCGTTATACTTTGTTTTTTTACAGTAAATGTTTTAATATAACTATTGAAACCAATGAACGATGCAATTGTTGCAGTAAGATCCTGGTTAATGGAAACACCATTGATGGTTGTATCAACTCTTATTTTCACATCGCCGTTTTGATAGGCGAGCGAAATACGTAACCATTCATATTCACCAATAGCGATCTGGTTGATGGGCACTTCGTAAAACACTTCGTTATTACCGGCCTGTGGTGCTTTTTCAAAATCAATTGCATTACTGCCGCCTGCTGTTGTTTCTGCTGCATGGTAAAGCACTGCACCTTTCCCCAATAACGTAAGAGGGCCGGGAGCAAGTTCAATATAATGCGCACTCATCTTATTCATCACACCACTTTGAGCTGCATTACCAGTGGGTATGGTTGATGGCTGACCAATATTGTTCAGCCTTGCCTGCGTAGAATCGAATTTGAATTTGAAGATGAGTTTTGCAGAACTGTTGCCGGTTGCATTTTTCTTACAGCTAATCGCAAAAAATGCTGAAGCGATCAACAGCGGCAGGAGTGTACGGGACATGGTGGTTGGTTTTGAGCCTCTAAAACGCCGGGAAAAGATGCTTATTGTTTTTCGGAAAGTTTTAGGAGGCCATTCACATTCTCACTTTACTTTTGTGCAAAATTTTCAACATGCGGTTTGTTCCTGTTTTGTTCTTCCTGGTTGTGCTTTTTAACTCTTGTTCCATCAATAATTTTTCGATTGATAACGACCTGAAACAGTATTTCGATAAATACAAAGCAACGGGATCTTTTGCGTTGTTTGATAATGCACAGGCACAGTTCACCATTTACGATTCGGCTAATTTCAGAAAACGTTTTACGCCGGCTTCCACATTCAAAATTGTGAACTCCCTCATTGGTTTGGAAACAGGAAAGATCTTTGATGAAAAAATGGTGATCAAATGGGATGGCGTGGTGAGAGAAAGAACAGAGTTGAATAAGGATATGACGATGGAAGAAGCATTTAAGGTTTCATCTGTTCCTTATTACCAGGAAGTGGCCCGCAGGATCGGTAAGGATACCATGCAATTCTGGATTGATTCGATCAAGTACGGTAATATGCAATTAGGCAGCGCCATTGATTCTTTCTGGCTCAACAATACTATTAAGATTTCACCCGATGAACAACTGGGTTTGGTAAAGCGCTTGTATTTTGAACAGCTTCCTTTTCAGAAACGCACACAACAGATTGTTCGCAAAGTGATGATGCAGGAAGATAATTCGCTGTACAAACTTGCTTACAAAACAGGTTGGGGCTTTGATGAAAAAGGAGAAAATATTGGCTGGATCGTTGGCTGGATCGAAGAAAACCGTCACCCATACTTCTTTGTATTGCTGGTTCAATCACCAGATGAAAAATATGACATGCGCAAGAACCGTCTTGATTTATTGAAAGATATTTTAAAGCACTACGATTTTATGCAAGGGAAGAAGTAATGAATAAGCAATGGCAATAAACAATAGGCAAGTCCTGCGCAATTGAGTGTTGTTCCTTGCCCATTGACTATTGCCTATTGAAAAAACTGGCTTAACTTTTGTTTCATTCTGTAAACCTGTATCTTGTACCTTAATCACAATTATCCTTGTTCTCCTTCGCACATATCGAATATTTACTCTTGCTGGTAGTACTTATACCAGTGGTTTTATTGTTTGTATTCAACAAGCGTTGGAAAAAGAAGACAAAAAAGAAAATTGGCGACGAACAGTTGGTGAATCTCTTAACCGCCAATCATTCCACGAAAAAATTTGCAGCGAAGTTTTATATTATTCTGGCCGCAATTGCATTAACAGCAGTTGGTGCAGCCAATCTGCGTACTGCAGGCAAAGCCGAAAATGTAAACCGCAAAGGTCGTGACATCATCATTGCCATGGATGTAAGCAAAAGCATGTTGGCTGATGATGTAAAACCTACCCGTTTAGAAAAAGCCAAACAATTCATCAATAAACTTCTTGATCAATTACCTGATGATCGTGTCGGGCTCATCTGGTTTGCAGGTAAAGCCTATTTGCCGATGCCGTTAACAGCAGATCAGGGTGCTGCTAAATTATATGTGCAATCAGCTGCTCCTGATGCGGTGCCCACACAGGGAACAGTTATTGGTGAAGCAATGCGATTGGCAGCAGAAAGTTTTCCGCAGGAAAGTAAACGTTACAAAGTAATGCTCCTGATAACAGATGGAGAAGATCATGATGAGGCGGCAGAGAATATGGCCCGTCAACTGAAAGACCGTGGTATTTTATTACTCAGTATTGGATTGGGAACAGCAGAAGGATCGCCGATTACTGACCCTGAAACAAAAGAATTTAAGAAGGATAATCTCGGGCAAACAGTCGTATCGAAATTGAATGAACCCTTGCTTCGTCAGCTTGCTGCAGTGAATGGTGGGTTGTACGGCAACCTTGAAAATACCGATGAAATGCTGAAGGAAGTAACAACCATCATCAACCAATTGGAAAAGAAAGGTGTGGAAGGCGAAGTGAGCAATACCAATTACTTTAACTATTTCATTTGGTTTTTGGCAGTTGCTTTGTTGCTGTTGATTGTTGAATTATTCATTCGTGAAAGAAAGAACGCATGAAAATCATTTTGACCATATTGGTTTTATTTGCTGCATTGCTTACCCATGCACAGGAAGGGGAAGTAATGAAAGGCAACCGTTACTACAAAGAAGGTAATTATGATAAAGCGGAAGAAGCTTACCAAAAAGCATTGAGCAAAAAAGAAAATCTGGTTGCCCGTTATAATCTTGGTAATACGCTTTATAAAAAAGAAAGTATTGATGATGCGGTAAAATCTTTTGATGGAGTGATTAATGCCACCGATGATCCTGAATTGAAAACAAAAGCGCTTTACAACAAGGGTGTTTTATTACACAAAGGCAATCGCCTAACCGAAGCAATTGAAGCATATAAACAGGCCTTGCGTTTAACACCCGACGATGAAGAAGTAAGAAAAAATCTGCAACTGGCTCTTCAACAGAAAAAACAACAGGAGCCTAAGAAAGAGCAAAAGAAAGAACAGAAGGAGCAAAAGCAGAAACAGGAGAAAAAGAAGGAAGAACCAAAGCCGCAACAGCCTAAACCTCAAAAAAGCAAGCTGACTAAAAAGCAGGCAGAGCAATACCTCAAAGCGCTCGAGCAAAAAGAGCGAGAATTACAGGAGAAAGTGCGGAAAAAAACCGCTGTTCCCAACCAGCCGGAGAAAGACTGGTAATAATTTGAAAATGGTTGAATTTGAAGATTTGAAAATGCAGGGAAGTGCATCTTCCGTCAGCCTTGCAGCCCTTTCTTTGTTACATTTGTGCTGAAATTTCGCAGAGCGGATTCTTGTGAATTTTCAAATTAAGCCATTTTCAAATTTTCAAATTAATGTTTTTATATAGCGCTTCCTTAACTGATTACAAACGACTGGCAACAAAAGAGGTAAAGATCGGCGATCTGCTGCTGGGTAATTTCCACCCCATCCGTTTGCAAACGATGACCACTACCGACACAATGGATACCATTGCCACGGTAGAACAAAGCATCCGCTGTATTGAAGCAGGTGCTGAGTTGGTGCGTATTACTGCACCTTCAAAAAAAGAGGCAGAGAATTTACAGAACATCAAAGATGAATTGCGTAAAAGAGGTTACAACACACCGTTAGTGGCGGATATCCATTTCACACCTAATGCTGCCGAGATCGCTGCACGTATTGTAGAGAAAGTGCGTGTGAATCCCGGCAACTATGTTGATAAGAAAAAGTTTGAACAGATCGAATATACTGATTCGGAATACCTCGAAGAGATCGATCGTATCCGTGAACGATTTACTCCGCTGGTTAAGATCTGTAAAGAGTATGGTACAGCAATGCGCATTGGTACCAATCATGGATCACTCAGCGATCGTATCATGAGCCGCTATGGCGATACTGCAATTGGCATGGTTGAAAGTGCCATGGAGTTCTTACGCATTGCACGTGCAGAAAGTTTTCACAATATTATGCTGAGTATGAAGAGCAGTAATCCACAGGTGATGGTGCAGGCATATCGTATGCTCGTTAATCACATGATGGATGAGTTCAACGAATGTTATCCCTTGCATCTTGGTGTTACAGAAGCTGGTGATGGTGAAGATGGTCGTGTGAAAAGTGCAGCAGGTATTGGCACCTTACTCGAAGATGGTATTGGCGATACTGTGCGTGTTAGCTTAACAGAAGATCCCGAATTTGAAATTCCGGTTTGCAGAGATCTGGTGAAACGATACGGCAGCCCCTCCCAAACCCTCCCAGGAAGGGAGGGCTTTCCCAATACACAAACCACGCTTAGCAAAGTGCCTGCTATAATTGCGAAGTCGTTGCAAAGCGAGGAAAGTGCGAGGCAGGTCTCACCCTTCGGGGGAGATTTAGAAGGGGCTTTACCTTATTCTCCCTTTGAATATAAACGCAGAGAAAGTTTCGCAGTTGGAAATATTGGCGGCAAGCAAGTGCCCGTTGTAGTAGCTGATCTTAGTAAACTTGATTCCATCACACCTAAAGAATTGGAAAGAGTCGGTTATAAATATGATGAAGCAACAGATAAGTGGAGTATTGGTGATATGGCAGCTGATTATATTTTCATCGCCAATCAAAGATTAAATTTTGAATTGCCCGGCACATTGAAAGTGATCGTTTATCCAGAAACATGGAAAGCATCTGTTGCAACTGTTGCAGGTGAACAGAAATACTTTCCCATTTTCATGGATAGTGGTTATGCAGAAGCCGAAGTGAAAAATGATCTGTTGAATTTTGTTATGATCGATTGTTATATCGACGACACAACGCTTAACGATTATACTTATCTCGACGCATTGGCAAATGACCCAACTGTTGTGATCTGTTTAAGCAGTACAAATAAAAATACGATGCAAAGTGTGCGTCGTATGTTTATTGAACTCATGAATCGTAAGATCAAAAATCCTGTTGTATTAATTACAGACAGTAACTGGCAAACAGCCGATGAACATCTGATTCATTACTCTACTGAGTGTGGTGCATTGTTGCTCGATGGTATGGGCGATGGCATTTGTTTAGGCATGAGTACAAAAAGTTACTCACTGCAAACTGCAAACTATTCGCAAAATACTGCCGGCAGAAATTATCTAAGCAACCAATCACCTGAACAGTTCATCAATAACACAGCTTTCAGTATTTTGCAGGCTACCCGTACACGTATTTCAAAAACGGAGTATATTTCATGCCCGAGTTGTGGACGAACCTTGTTCGATCTGCAGGAGACAACAGCTAAGATCCGTTCAGTCACCAATCATTTGAAAGGTGTTAAGATCGCCATCATGGGATGTATTGTAAACGGCCCGGGTGAAATGGCTGATGCAGATTTTGGTTACGTAGGCAGTGGTCCGGGAAAGATCACACTGTATAAAGGAAAAGAAGTGGTGAAACGCAGTGTTGATAGTGAAGTGGCAGTGGACGAACTGGTTAATTTATTAAAAGAAAACAATGCCTGGGTTGAACCGGCATAAAAAACAAGTATATGAAAATTGTAAAGATTATTACAGGCATTTTAGTTATTACCTCATTTGCAAGTTGCACTCTTAACGAAGAGATCGATTTGAGTACACCCGGCAAAGGACAATATCTTGTGCATACAGATATGAGCCAGGCGCTCACAATGATGAAAAGTATGGGTGGCGGACAAATGCCCGACAGTTTAAAAGACAAAACGATCGATACAATTATTTCACTGGAATCACAACTCGATTCGTTGGATAAACCACTTAGTGCTGAAGACCAGGCTTATTTTAAGAATGGTAAACTCCATATGGTTATGAATATGATTGAGAATAAGTTCACCATGGAGATGAGGTATCCTGTTAAAGACATTAAGGATTTGCAGCGGTTTTTTAAAGTGAATCAATATGTCGACTCCGTGAATAAGTCAAAGAAAAAAGAAACGCAGCCGGGCGAAGAAGGTGCACCAGGTGGTGGCGGTGCGCCAGGTCTTTCAGGATTGAGTAGTATGATGTCGGGGATGCAGGCAAACGGATCTCCCTATATTATCACCGATAGCAGCATTCAACGTGTGGCATTAACAGATGAAGCATTAACGGAAAGTATGGGCGAGCAAATGAAAGGTGCAGAAATGTTTATGTCGCAAATGATCATGTCTGCTACCATTAAATTGCCACGTCCAGTGAAACGATTGGAAGGGAAAAACGTAAAACTTCAGGAAGATAAAAAAACAGTGTTCTTTACAACTTCTTTTTCCGAACTGAAAGAAAATCCTGAAAACGGAAGTTTTCTTATTGTGTTCTAAATTCAGGAAGCATTTACTTTTTTCAGTAAAGGTTCAGCACGCATACCACTCGCATCACGGTAATCAACCAGTTGTCGTTCACCTGTTTTAGTAAAGCTGTAACGGTTACCTGTTACGCTTCCTTTTACAGTAAAACTGTTGTTGCCTGTGTATTCAAACAATACATCATTCCACATTTTTGTGGGAGGTTGTTCAGTTTGTTCCTGCACCTGTGAGGCGAATGATTGTTTTAAACTTTCCCGTTTACTTCCGCAGCAAGACATTGTTCAATAATTTTAAATTGAATTATTTTTTTGTTGTTGCTTTAAACAGAATGCATGCACCTCCGCTGATGGCCAACCAGTAAATGATACCTGTTATCCATTCACTACTCATCCAAATAGCAAACGGAATTGCGATCCAGATGCTGAGGCAATAGAAACAATCGAGCAGGGTTCCGAAGAACCCCTGCCCGAGTTGTTTGCGAATGCGGATAATGATATCCCATGGCCCATCTTCTTCGGCCAGTAAATGACCGAGTCGCCATGTAGCAAGGATTGAGATCAACAGCTTCAATGCATCGCTCATTGATTATTTTCTTTGAATATAAAATGTCGAGCTTGCCTGGTAAGTTCCTTCAAGCCCGCTGTTGTAACCATTTGTTCTCCGCATATTGGCTGTTAAACCAAATGATACCACTGCAAATTCTTCGTTTGGTTGTAACCATCCACCTGCAGCAGCTGAAGGTTGCATCTGCACGGTAACAAAACCAGTTGTTCCGAAATCGCCAAGCGTGCCTGTATAACCGGGACATCCATTTGCATCTGTGTTCGATGCATTACTTCCTGCTTTGATCAATCCTGTTTTGTTTCCGGCAATACTTAATGGTGTTGTTACATTTACTTCAACATCGCTTGGGCATTTACTCATGCTCAGTGCATAATCGTTGATGAAACCCCATGCGTCATTTGCTTTAAACTTCAAACGAAGCGGCGTGTTCATTTCTGCAGCCGTCATCTTGTAAAGATTACAAGGCAACTGTTCTAATGCTGAAATAAATTCTACACCACTTAATCCAAATTCAATCGGACGGTTGTTGATGTAAAGTGCAACGAGGTCTCTTGCATTTGGAACAAGATTTCCTTTTTCATCATATCCCTCAATTAAAAAATACACTTTGCCCGGAGTGCCTGCTTCATAAATTGCACTGTTGAGTTGCATGTACCTGTCTAAATTGGAGAACTCCCAATCCACACCATCTAAATATACTTCTGCCTGTATGTTGATATAAGCCGGAGCAATTACTGCACCACTACCATCTACATTCAACGAAGTATTAAATGGTCCCGTAACATCACCGCTATAAAACGGAATATTTCGTTTTGAAAACTTCGGATGACGATATTGCTGGTTTACAAATTGCCAACCGGTTCCGGGCTTGCGGTAACGTATAGTGTAATGCCTGATAACAGGATCACCTTTCTTGCGTTGCAGATTAAACAAACAACCTTTCACATCGATCAAACTTTTCCATGCAGCACAATCAATACTGAAGCCAGCTTGTGAATTGTGAACACTGATGACACCTGTTGAACGAAGATGATTGTTGTAACCATTTCTGTCTAATGCCGCAGCTGATGTGCTTGCACTGCTGTTTTGGTTTCCGCCAATAAATACATTTCCTAAACTGCCAACGAGATTGCCGTTGAAACAGAATGAAGATGGACGAACAATATCAGCAGGGAAACAAAAATCTAAACGTTGCAGTTGATTGATGTTGAAATGCGGTGCACTTTCAAACAACGTTATTGTGGGATGAAAACTATCAGTGATCCTCACCAGGATATCAGGACGAACCTGCACCAAACTGTTTTCGCCGCCAGCTACATCTTCTTCCACTTCATGCACCACTTCACTAAGGCTTTGTGTAAAACGGAAAATATAATTTCCATTCATATCAGTAATTGCACTGCCAAGCATAGAAGTATTGCCATTGCCAATGTATGGTCCGCCTGCAAGTTCACTGTTGCTACGGTCGTATTCAATAAAGTTGAGTGTAAGATTATTGCCGGGATCGGTATTGCAGATAAAACGGATGCTGTCTTTCAGATTTGCTAAACCAATTTTATCGATCATGTACCGATCACTTGCAATGGTTCTTGCACTGGAAAGATTTCTTGTTCCTGCAAGCTGAAAATCGCTCAGGAGATTTTGAGGTGCAGCAATTTCCTCTTTTGCTTTCCTTGTCTTTGTTGTTGTATCAACAGCGGGGAAATTTGTTCTTGTATAAACATTGGCTATCCGTGGAGGTAATGCAACATCATCGCCGATATTGATCATCAAAGGCGAGAAGAAGGGTGGAGGATCTGGTTGTGGTATTGGAGGAATACGTTCGGGATATAATTTTTCAATAACTTCTTTTAATTTATCATACTTCAATGCTTCAAGCAATTGCTTGTAGGTATCAATCACCACCCATCTTCTGCGGCATGGATTAAAAAGGCAATTACCACTATACACCGTAACATTCCCATACAGCATGTAATCGCTTACAGATGCAGCTGATGAACAGGTAAGCACCAGGTCATTAAAATCATGGTCGGCGCCTGCATCATTACTTTCAATATCGAAGTGGAACATACCGGCACTGATGGTTGGGAATTTAATACGTGTATCGGATTGCCTGAAACCCGAACCCGGATCGTTTTGAATGGCGATTAACCAATGATTGCCTGTAACATTAACAGGAGGGGCACCAACAACGGCATTATAAGTGCCGTTACCACTTGATGCGCCAATAACTGTAAAGCGTTGGGGAAAGGCAGCGTCTTTCGATTTCACACTGATGCTCCAATTTCCCTGCATGGAAATAAACATGATGATAGGTTTAATAATGAATAAAAACTCTGTAGATAATACTGATTGTGTAGAGAGAAGGAAAAATTCTGCACTGGCTCCCATCATTGCATTAAGCTGATAAGCTAAAGCCAGTGCAGAAATCTTTTCATGTAACTGATCTTAATCTGCAATTACCGGGGCTGGGGGACAGCAGCGGTATTCCTGCGATTTTTCGAGCAGTTCAATTTGTTTGCGGAGTAAATCGTTTTCCAATTGCATTCTTTCTTTTAATGCAGGCTCGCATACATCGCAATCATCCAAACATCCTTTTGCGATAATACCTGGTGTTGGCAAAGAAAATTCCATTTCAATTTCAACACTTTTCTTTGTTTCCTGTGTTACTTTTCCTTCCTTGTCAATAAGTCCTTTTGCTGCGAGCTGTTCATCAACTTCTTTCAATGCCTTGGTACGTGTTTCACTATCCAATGCCGTGCCAAAATCCTGGTTAAAACTAATAGCTGTTTTTGTTAACAAAGGTGAACGCAACAATGAAGTTGCTGTATCAACATTTGTATTGAATGATGCAATGCCCGTAACATTTGTAAGCACCTGTGTTTTGAGAAAAGCAGTTGCAGGCACATCCTGCGCTACCAATGAAATAGGAAGTTTTGGTGCTGAAGGTTGAAGTACTCCCCAAGCAGGTGCACTTTCATCCAACACTCTTCTTTCAATTGATACCAGCTCAAATTTTATTTTCTGTTTTTTATTGAGCCGGTAAAACATATACGTTACTGCATGGCATTTGTTATAATTCACAAACTCCCGTGATGATGCTTCAAAATGATCTTCGCTTTCACCTTCAATATGTGTCCTTGTACTCACTTCACCCATTGAAACTGAATGTGCTTTGTGTGTGGCGCTCACCGATTGTGATGCTGCACTCTGCACATGTGTTTTTTGCTGGTTGAGAAAATCAGCAACCGAACTGCTGTTATGATTTCCTGCGGCTTTGGTGCTTGCACTGGCGCTGAGCGTAAATGGATTTACACTGCCGCCAGCGGAGCCACTAAAATCCCAATGACCTTCTGATGAACTTTCTGCATGACCAGATTGTGACGCAGATGCATCGGCCATATACTTTTGAAAGGCTGTCATATAATACTGGTCTTCCGATATCTGCTCATTACGGTAACTCAGTTTGGTTTCACTATCATATGAAAAACGACTTCTTCTGTCGGTTGTCATTAAACGCACTTTTTCTCCGGGTAACAATGTGGTACTGTAAACGGGATCTCCCAAAGTAAGCTCAAGTGTGCAGCGGCTGAATTTAAAATGTAGAATTACTTCCACATTTATTCTTCTCCTGTTGTTGGCTGAAGCAGCAGTTGGGTAATTAAGCACCCTGCTGAAATTAATAACATCGCAATGGTCATCCTTGATCAATTCCGGGCAGCACGGAATAAGCGATTTTTCGTGATCGGTTAACATGATAATAAGGTTTAATAATAAATAATAACTGTGTAAGCATTTGCGGCAAGCAAATACATACAGATGGTCTGCGATACGTTGATGGATTTACGAAACAGAGATTGGGTGTTTTAGCAGGGCAGGAGTTTGCTTACATGTAAACTCGTAATTATGTGTTACGGGTGTAAAAGTATGTATTGAAAAAGCATTTGTCAATACCCTAAATAGGTAAGTCATGATATTTTAATACTTAGGAGATCTACGATTGCAAACCGTAAATGAAGCTGCTTTGGTTTCTTTATCTTTATTGCTTTAACCGATATAGATGCAAACAGATTTTCTCGTTATTGGATCGGGCATAGCCGGATTAACATATGCCATTAAAGTTGCGGAAGCCTGCCCTGATAAACAGGTGTTGGTGGTAACAAAGTCGAATGCTGATGAAACCAATACCAAATATGCACAAGGTGGCATTGCAGTGGTAAATGACCTTGAGAATGATAGTTTCGATAAGCATATTGAGGACACATTGATCGCCGGTGATGGTTTATGTGATGAGGAGATTGTTGAAATCGTAGTGAAAGAAGGCGCTTTGCGAGTTAATGAAATTATTGAATGGGGTGCACAGTTCGATAAAGAAAAAGATGGTGATTATTCGTTGGGAAAAGAAGGCGGGCATAGTGAGCACCGCATCCTTCATCATAAAGATGTAACAGGTGCAGAGATGGAAAGGGCATTGCTTGAAACCATTCGACGCAGCAAAAACATTACGTTGGTGAATCACTATTTTGTTGTTGATCTCATCACCCAACATCATCTTGGTTTTCTGGTAACAAAATCAACACCTGATGTACAATGCTATGGAGTATATGCATTAAACCTGAAAACAAACACGATTGAGATCATCCAGGCAAAGATCACATTATTAGCAGCTGGAGGAAACGGGCAGGTTTACAGAACCACTACCAACCCTGTTATTGCAAGTGGCGACGGTGTGGCAATGGTGTATCGTGCAAAAGGCCGAATTGAAAATATGGAGTTCATCCAGTTTCATCCTACTGCATTATACGAACCCGGTGTAAAGGGGCAGGCTTTTTTGATAACAGAAGCGGTACGGGGCGATGGCGGTATTTTACGCAACAGCGATGGAGAAGCTTTCATGGAAAGATATGATGCCCGCAAAGACCTTGCCCCCCGCGATATTGTGGCAAGAGCCATAGACAATGAAATGAAAAGAACAGGTACGGAGCATGTGTGGTTAGACTGCCGAGATATGGACCAGGAAAAGTTTCTGCATCACTTTCCCAATATCCACGAAAAATGTTTGTCCATTGGTATTGATGTTGCTAAAAGCATGATTCCCGTAGCGCCTGCTGCGCATTACAGTTGCGGCGGTATTAAAACAGATGAATGGGCACGAACTTCCATCCGGCATTTGTATGCAGCGGGCGAATGCGCCTCAACAGGATTACACGGCGCCAACCGTTTGGCCAGCAATTCCCTGCTGGAAGCTATGGTGTTTGCACACAGGGCATACGTAGATGCTGTAAAGAAAATGAAGGATAATTCTGGTGAGGAGTGGGGCAACTGGCGTCGCGATGCTATACCCGACTGGCGCACCGAAGGCACCACGGCTCCAAAAGAAATGATCCTGATTACGCAGAGTTTAAAAGAACTGCAATTGCTGATGAGCGATTACGTGGGCATTGTAAGAACCAATACCCGCCTTGAACGTGCTATGCGTCGTTTGGATATGATGCACGAAGAAACCGAAGAGTTGTATAAAACCACGGAAGTATCACCACAGCTTTGCCAGTTGCGCAATATGATCACCGTAGGATATCTCATCGTTAAATCGGCACAGTTCAGGCATGAAAGCCGGGGGCTTCATTTTAATACTGATTATCCGCATAAGAGTGAACAGGTGCAGAATATTGTATTGTAGGCCGAAGTTTGAATACAAAACCCCAAATCCGAAGGGAATACAAAGAACCAAGAACCAAATCACAAGAACCAAAAAAGATACAGATGCTTCGTTCTTCAGCATGACAGGAGAATCCGAAGAAGAAAATCCGAAATCCGAACGGCTTCAATCTTAGATCATAAATTTC
>JAKFDY010000416.1:0-7235 GCA_036675885.1 Lacibacter sp.
TTTGTAAAATGCTGAACGGATTTGATGCACGAACGGTTAGTTTTGCAGTTTCGAAATTAAGGTTTCAGTTTGAGGATGGCAGGTATTTATATTCATATTCCGTTTTGCAGGCAGGTTTATCTGCCGGAAAATAAAATCACATTACAGTAAATTCAATGGCTGGCATTTACATACATATTCCTTTTTGCAGGCAGGCATGTAATTACTGTAATTTTCATTTCAGTACAAGCCTGCACTACAAGAACGATTTTGTGGATGCTTTATTGAAAGAGATCGAATTACAGGCAAAAGCCAACTATCTGGAAGGCCAGGCTGTTGAAACAATTTATTTCGGAGGAGGCACACCCAGCATTCTGCAGATCGATGAATTGGAGCAAATCATGCAACAACTGCATCAACATTTTATTATTGCCCCATCTGCTGAGATTACATTAGAAGCAAACCCAGACGATGTAAATGATGAAAAACTGAAAGGCTGGAAACAACTCGGCATCAACCGTCTAAGCATCGGTATTCAATCTTTGTTTGAAGAAGACCTGCGCTGGATGAACCGTGCACATACAGCCGATGAAGCAAAACAAGTGATCAGCAAGGCAAGAGCTGTTGGCTTCGATAGTTTTACTGTTGATCTGATCTATGGCACTCCCGGATTAACCGATGAGAAATGGTTGGATAATTTAAACTGGGTGTTGCAACAAAACATCAATCATCTCTCATGCTATGCTTTAACAGTTGAAGAAAAAACACCGCTGGATAAACAGATACGTCAGCATCAGAAACAGGATGTTGACCCGGAACAACAAAGCCGACAGTTTTTGTTATTGATGGATCATTTGCAGCAAGCAGGGTTTGAACATTACGAAATTTCCAATTTTGCCAAACCCGGTTATCGCAGCAAACACAACAGCAGTTACTGGAAGGGTGTGCATTACCTGGGATTGGGGCCATCGGCTCATTCATTTAACGGCAGCAGCAGGCAATGGAATGTTGCCAATAATCAACTGTATATCCAATCACTGAAACAGGGAACAATTTCTTTTGAAAAGGAAGAACTAACGGCAACACAACAGCTGAATGAATATATCATGACCAGTTTACGGCTGATGGAAGGTTGCGATCTTAACTATATCAGCCAAAAATTTGGCAGCGACAAATCAACCCAACTACAAACAGAAGCTGCTTCTTATGCAAGCAAAGGTTTGCTGATTATAACAAACGATCATCTCATTCTTACGAAGGAAGGAAAACTCTTTGCCGATAGTATTGCTTCTGATCTGTTCTTTTAAAAATTCCTGCTTTTCATTCTCACTACTTTTTTGTAAATTAGAATGTAAGCGTTTTCGGGTTGCTGCCACCAAAACTACACCACATGCTTGAGCCGACTATTGATTTTACAAACATGCCTTACTGGCATTTGTTTGGCATAAAGATACTGGAGCCGTTTACGGTTATTACAAACCTCTTTATTGCTGCGGCCTGCTTTTATGCTTACCGCAATCTTCATGTAAAAGGATTAACACAAACTGTTCCTCATCGTTTAATGAAACTGTTTTTTATGCTGATGGGTATCTCAACAATTATAGGGGGAGTTATTGGGCATGCTTTCCTGTATAAAACAGGCATGTATGGAAAGATACCCGGTTGGTATATTAGCATGGCAGCTGTAGCAGTATTTGAACGTGCTGCCATTATTCATAGTCGTCCTTTGATGAATAAAAATATCGGACAGTTTTTTTCTTTGTTCAATTATGCAGAGATACTCACGTTCATGATCTTGTCATTTATTACGCTCCGTTTTACGTTTGTGATTATGCATGCCATGTATGGCTTACTGATAGTTGTTTGTTGTTTTGAGTTATATGTTTACAGCAAAACAAAAGATGCAGCTCTTAAACATATTTTTTATGCAACAGCGTGGGGATTTGCTGCGCTGATCTGTCATGCCATGCAGTTAAACATTCACTATTGGTTTAATTATAATGATGTAAGCCACCTGGCCATGATCGCTGCTATTCTGCATTATTACAAAGCCGCAGTTGGAATGCAGGCAGAAATTAAAAAAGAAGAAATGATTCGTGTAACACTGGAATAACAGGTTAGTGTGAATGAGTTTTTGCCCGTCTGCTGCTCACAAAATGTTACACAATGCCAACAACCAGCATCAGCAGAAGCGCCCAAGGACCAAAACCTGTGAAAGAAAAAGGCATTGTTGTTTGTTTGTATAAAGTTACAAATGGCTCTTGCTACTATTTATCTTACTTAGAATTTTAACAATAGAAATGAAAGCAACAACGTGTCAGACGCTCTTCGAGACGTCAGACACCATTAAATCAACACCTGTTCTAACTGTTCAAATGCTTCAGCAGGCTGTACATCTTCCCACAGAATTTTATAAATAGCGGTAGCAATTGGCATATCAGCACCCAATTCTTTATTGATGAGGTAAAAACATTTGCTGGCATTATAACCTTCTGCCACCATATTCATTTCCAGTTGGGCAGATTTTACACTAAATCCTTTCCCGATCATATTTCCAAACGTACGGTTACGGCTGTACAATGAATAACAGGTTACCAGCAGATCGCCCATGTACACACTCGCAGCATAGTTAGCCGATTTGCGTAAAGATGTTTTCATCAGCTGCACACCGGGAATTGGTTCTTTGTGCACCCCCACTTCCATATTACGGATACCCACTTTGCGAAGAAAGCCAGCCATTTCATCGGCAGCATTTGCAATAAGTACACTCAGGAAATTATCACCATACTCAAGTCCATGTGCAATACCACTGCCCAATGCATAAATGTTTTTGAGGATGGCAGCAAACTGCACACCATACACATCATCATTGGTTACAGTATTGATATAATGATTGCGGAACTGATCAGCGATCCATTGTGTAGTGGTCTGATCAAGACCGGTAAATGTGAGGTAAGATAATTTTTCAGATGCCACCTCTTCTGCATGGCAGGGCCCCATGATCGTGTAATAATCCTTCGGATCAAAACCAAAATCATTCTTCAGATAATCGTTGAGCAGGATATTACGGTTAGGCATAATGCCTTTTATTGCAGATATGATCTGTTTCCCTTCAAAAATATCTCTGGGTAATTTGTCCAGCACTTCTTCCGTGTAAGCAGAAGGAATGGCGAGTATCAGGTAATCAGACTGCTCAATTGTTTCAGCCAGGTTTGTCGTTAACGTCAGCAGCGATGTGTTAAACGTTGCCGATCGTAAATAACTCGGGTTATGACCATACTTTTTTAATTGATCAATGATGTTTTGATTACGTACACACCAATTCAGAGGCACGCCATTACCATTGAGGATTTTCGCAAGAGCAGTGGCAAAACTGCCACTCCCGATAATTGCAAACTGCTGATTAAGTTCTTCCTGTTTCAAACAATTAGTTTCATGTGTTTATTGAATATTGTTCTTTCGTCACATGTTACCTGCCAACGGCAGGCAGGTTCGCCATTAAAAAAATTTCTCTGTACGTTTCCCATGGAATATTTTTCAATGGCTCATTTCACAACATCTAAAATAAAAGAATCCCACCTGATGGCGGGATTTTGCTAATCTTTTTTTCGGATTTATTTTCCATCGTACACTTTATCCTTTGGCACCACTGTTACTTTCATCCCATCTTTTAATGTTTTGCTGATAGTATTGTAAGGTGCGCTCACCACTTCATCACCTTCTTTCAATCCACTCATCACTTCAATGTATTCATTATCCTGGATGTTTGTGCGGATAGCTGCTTTCTTAACTGTACCATCTTTCTGCACAACAAACACCACTTCTTCCATCTCATCCGTCATTACAGCACTATTAGTTACCACTTCCTGTCCCTGTGCTTTCTTTTTATCTTCTTCTTCTTTTGCTTTTGCTTTCGATCCCTGTTCATTTTTATCACGGGTTGTAACTGCAAGAATTGGCACAGCTAATACATTCGCCTGTTTTGTGGTCATAATATCTGCACTGGCACTCATTCCCGGACGAAACGGAAGATTCTTTCCTTTGGCCGGGTCGATCAGATCAGCATAAGAAGCGGGATCAATACGGATATATACTTTATAGTTTGTCACATCGCCTGATGATGCTGTAGCGCCGGTTGTTTGAGCCGATGTGCTGCTGCTTGATATTTGCGTAACCACACCTTTGAACTTGCGATCGTTATAAGCATCCACTTCCACAATGGCACTATCACCAATTTTTACTTTTGGAATATCATTTTCACCAACATCAACACGCACTTCAATCCTGCTCATATCTGCCACACGCATAATCTCCGTACCCAAACTGAAGCTGTTACCAGCTACACGTTCGCCCTTTTTCACTGCCAATAAAGAAACGATTCCATCCATTGGAGCAACAACAGTTGTACGGGAAAGATTTTTATTAGCTGCCGTTAAACTTGCCTGCGCACTTTGCACACTTGCTTTACCACTGCGGATGGTTTGTTTTGCTGCATCAAGATCAGCTCTTGCAGTTAAATAAGCACTTTCAGCCGTTTCAAATTCTGCTTTAGAGATCACTTTCTCATCATACAATTTCTTTTGTCTGTCGTAAGTAAGTTTTGCCTGGTTCAACCTTGCTTCAAACGAACGAAGTGATGCTTCGGTATTTCCTACCTGTGCCTGCTGCTGGTTAACAATGGATGCAGCCCGGTCTCTGTCTGAAGTTAATACATCCGCAAAAACTTTTGCCAGCAACTGACCTTTACGCACACTATCGCCTTCTTCCACATACATATCCACCACCTCGCCACTCACATCGGAGCTTACCTTTCGCTCATCTTCAGGATATACTTTACCACTTGCGTTTACTGTTTCAATAATGGTTCGTTTCATGATCTTTTCAGTAGCCACTTTCGTTGCTTCCTTTTTACCGATCACTTCTTTTTTCTTCAGGATGATAAGGGTTGTTGCTACCACCAAGAGGATACCAATGATCCACCAGATTTTCTTATTCATATTGAGTTGTTGTTCCTTTGTTGATTAGATAAGTTGCCTTACAATTTTATTCCCTGGCCTTTATAAAACTCCAGCACTTTCATACGAAATACATAATCATATTGGTTAGAGATTCTTTCAAGTCTTGCACGGAATAAATTACTCTGATTTGTGATCAGGTCAATTGTCCGCAACAAACCTGCATCGTAACGTTTTCTTGAAAGCTCGTACGAATACTCTGCAGTCTGTACACTTTTAACAGATGCCTGGTAACGTTGAAAAGCTGCCAATGCACTATTATAAGCTGTGTAAATATTTTGCTTCAATGTTTGATTATCTTTCTCAACCTGTAATTGCTGGTTTTGATAATTCATCTTACTACGTTGCCAAGCAGTACGTGCCTGTCCTCCATTAAAAATGGGAACGTTAACGCTCAAACCAATTGATTGACGAAAGTTATAATCGAGCTGGCGACCAAATGTTGCCTGTTGGGTACCCGAAGGGATTAATCTTTCAGTAAATACATTTGGATTTAACGCACTGCCGCTTCCTGTATAACCAATAGGGATAACAATAGGAATATTTGCACCTTTCGGTAATGTTTTAAACGCACTGGAGTAAGCAGAGTTGAGGTTCCCAAATGCGCCGATGCTTGGGTACATATTTCCTCTTGCTGCTTTAGAGAATTTTTCAAGAGCTTGTAAACGAAGATTATTCACCTTCTGCAGCGGCATGTTGGCAACTGCCATCAGATAAACAGGCTCAGGCTGTAGATCTGCAAGCGGTTCAACAGGGATACGTTCAACTGGAGGTGTATCAAGTTCAAATGGCACTGAAGGATCAAGATTCATAAAGGCTTTCAGTGAAAGCAAATTGCCTTGATAATTTGTAAATGCAGCAATATATGCACTACTGTCTCTTGCTAATTGGGCTTCCAGCTCAGCAGCATTTAACTCAGGTAAGCTTCCTGCATCAACTAATTTGCGGGTATTGATCAGCT
Organism: Lacibacter sp.; assembly: GCA_036675885.1. Taxonomy (GTDB): domain Bacteria; phylum Bacteroidota; class Bacteroidia; order Chitinophagales; family Chitinophagaceae; genus Lacibacter. The sequence continues at coordinate 5,956 of JAKFDY010000416.1, forward strand.
GTTCCCTGGTTTGATTGATCTGAACGATTGAAATATTTATCTGCTCCCTTGAAAGCAATGCCTGTAAGTATGCAGCTGCAATATTTAATGAGATGTCGTTTCCCAAGCTTGTAACAGCAGTTTCCAGTGCCTTTTGTTCCAACTCGTTTCCAAGGATCGTATTCTTTTGCGAGTTGAAATTAAATAGTGTAACACTGGTTGAAAGACCAAACTGGGAAAAAGTAACCTGGTCGGTAGTAAATCCGTTTGTTGCCGGATCAATAGAACGACCAAACTGGAATCCATTACTGTTTTGAAAATTAGCACTGGGCCAACGTTGTAATTTACTTTGGTTTAATGTAAGCTTACCAAGTCTTGCCTGTACATCAGCCTGTTTAACGCTAACGTTATGGGCTATGGCATATTCAACGCAACGGCGAAGATCCCATTTTTCTTGCGCCTGAATTTGTGTTCCGGCCAGCAACAGGAACGATAAGAGAGTAAGCAGGATGTTTTTTTTCATATATAAAGTGACAATATAATGACGTTTGGCGCACGAATTTATTCTTTTTTGACAAGCGGGGAAGTGCCAGCCTTAATTTCCCGGGCTAAATTAACGCCTTCAATTTAACCCAGCCCGCTCAAATGCCTGATTGAGATCGCCAACCAGGTAGTCTGCATCTTACAAACCCACATACAATCTCATCATCTGATGCTCAGGGTTGGAAGCATCAAATTCATGATCCTGCAACCCGGCACACTTGGGCAACAATAAGCTTTCGTGCCCACCCCAGCTTACCGCCATTTGTATATGTTGCAGGCTTTCGCAAAAGGTTACAATCTGCTGCCTGTTTTCTGCCTGTACATAAAAAGAGAACAAGCCGGGCGCCTCTTTCATCTGCTGTTTAGCCAGTTGATACTGCGGAAAACTTTCATCGAACGGATACAAAATACGTTTTACAGCCGGGTGCGCCTTTACAAAAGCAACCACTTCTTTGGTTGTGCGGTTAATGCGTTCCAGCCGTGTTGGCAGCGTTCGTAACCCACGGATCAGCAACCAGGCATTGAATGGCTGGATACCACTGCCGATGTTAAGATATTCACTGTCGAATATTTTTTTCATCATGGCATGTGTGCCACTTAACACGCCGCCCAATGTATCGCTATGTCCACCGATATACTTGGTGGCCGTTTGCATCACCAGATCAATTCTCATTTCAATTGGCTTTTGATTAAGCGGCGTGCAATAACTGTTATCAATTAAGGTGGTGATGTTATGCTGCTTGGCATAAGTTGCAATA
>JAKFDY010000417.1:0-2770 GCA_036675885.1 Lacibacter sp.
GATGAAGAGAAGTACGAGGTACGAACCACCCTACTTCTTAATTGAAGATTGTAGAATTGCGATTTCAGACTAAAAGCAGCAGCAACTTGTAATGATACTTTTCGAATCAGAACGCTTATACGTGCAGCCTTACACAAAGGATGATGCAGATATTTTCTTTGCATTGAATGGTGATGCAGAGATCATGCAGCATATCCGTGAACCAAAAACAAAAGAACAAAGCGATGCGTTTCTTGAAGAGAACCTGAAGTTTTATAGCGATCATCCCGGACTTGGACGGTTTGCAGTGTTTACAAAAGACAACAACAGTTTTGCCGGCTCCTTCTCGCTCCTCTCAATCGACAACAGCGAAAACATTCATCTTGGTTATGCATTCCTGAAGCCCTTTCATGGCAAGGGATTGGCAACAGAGTTGGTAAAGGCTTCTTTTGATTATGTATTCAGTGCAATCCCGAATGATAAAGTACATGCATTAACGGTGGTCGAAAACATTGGTTCGCAGAAAGTGTTGTTGAAATGTGGTTTTACATTTATCACTACTATGGATCATGAGGGTGATGAAGTGATGGTATATGAAAAAAGCAGGCTTCAAGCTACTCGCTGCTAGCTGCAAGCTTTAACCTCTGTGTTTCACATACACTCTGCTTGCATATTGCGAACGAAATGAACTTTTACAATGGTTGCTATGACATTGTTGCAGTACAAGAGTCCCGACGATGAATGTCGGGATGCTGACCGAAGCGTCAGCATGCGACGCAACAGCAGTCAAATAGCAATTCAACTGCCGGTTAAACTAGAAAACTTAGGACTGTATTTTGTATTAAACCTTCCCTATCTTCTCCATCATCTTTTCTACCAACTTATAAGTAGCAGGGCAATACTCCACATTCTGTTTGTACACATGCACCCACTCTGTAAAATTCTTTTTGGTGTGATGAGGGAACGTGGCGCAATCAACAGGACGTATCTCGTAAATAGAACACTTGTTATCAGTTAAGTTGAGGAACTGGCAAGGTTGTTTTTTGTTCATCATATCACCTGTGCTGCGTTCTTTATACAACCACTTTGCAGTAAACTCTTCTGGTGTTTGATCGAAGTGTGCAGAAATACGTTTGATATCCTGTTTTGTGAAAGTAGGCGTCATCGTTTTGCAGCAATTGGCACATGCCAAACAATCCGTTTCGGCCCACACTTCTTTGTCCATTTCCTTTGCTATTTTATCAACGCCTTTTGGTTTCACTGTTTCCAAACGGGTAAGAAAATAACGGAAGCGACGACGGTTAGTATTCATTAAACGCTTAAAGAAAGGAAGATGCATGGGTTTCGATGATTGCATACCAGGATTGATTATTAAACAGCGAATATAATGAGCAATTGGCAATGAACAATAGGCAAAAGAGGAATAAGCAATTGGCAATAGTGAATTGGCAATGGGTAATCTGCAATCGTAAATCTAAAATCTGCAATTGGCAAGAAGCATCACCTCATTACAAAAACTTCTTACCTTCCAAACCTCAACCTTCTATGCATTATGTGGGATCCGTATAAGAAAGGATTTAAAGCTTACCTGCAACTCGAACGTTCGCTGAGTGAAAACTCGGTGGATGCTTACCTGCATGATGTGGAGATGCTTACGCAATACCTGCAAACAGCAAGTGATCTCAAGAACCCATCAGAACTTCTGTTGAAAGATCTGCAGCAGTTCATTAAATGGATCGCTGAACTGGGCATGAGCCCGGGCAGCCAGGCAAGGATCATCTCCGGGCTTCGGCAATTTTATAAATACTGTTTGCTTGAACAGATCAGCACAACCGACCCTACTGCTTTGCTTGAAGCACCAAAGCTGAAACGAAGTTTACCTGACACATTGAGTTATGAAGAGATCGAAAGCATGATCAACAAGATCAACCTCAGTAAACCAGAAGGTGGCCGCAACAAAGCCATACTTGAAACGATGTACAGTTGTGGTTTACGTGTAAGTGAAGTGGTGAATTTAAAACTATCCAACCTTCATCTTGATGTTGGTTTCGTTCGTGTAATTGGTAAAGGTGATAAAGAACGCCTAGTGCCTATTGGCAGCAGTGCAATTAAATACATTACGATTTATGTAAAAGACATTCGTGTGCATGTGCAGCCGAAAAAAGGCAAAGAGGATTTTGTTTTCCTCAACAGGTATGGCACTGAGTTAACCAGAGTAATGATCTTCCTCATCATTAAACAACTGGCAGCCCAGGCAGGTATTACAAAAAATATATCACCGCATACCTTTCGTCATTCTTTCGCCACGCATCTTGTGGAAGGTGGCGCTGATCTGCGTGCCGTACAGGAAATGTTGGGACATGAAAGCATTACCACCACTGAAATTTATACCCATCTCGACAGGGAATATCTACGCAAAACGCTGGAAAAATATCATCCTGGTTTTGGTAAAAAATAACCAACGGTTCAAATCTGTTTCTTTGGATACCTGATCTGTTGTAATTATATTTATCAATATGATACAACGTATTTGCAGCATCCTCACACTCCTATTAATCTCCATAACCATTTGCGTTGCACAAAATCAGCGTGAAACAAATATGGAAGTGATCGCATATTACTCTGGTGGTAGCGAGGGCATCGACAAATACAAAGTTGAAGAACTTACACAGATCATTTTTTCATTTGGGCATTTGAAGGGGAACCGCTTGCATATCGGCAATGCAAAAGATACAGCTACCATTCAAAAATTAGTATCACTAAAACAACGTAACCCCAAACTGAAAGTATT
>JAKFDY010000418.1:0-16708 GCA_036675885.1 Lacibacter sp.
AATGGAGTATGCCTATCCATAACTGGGGATACATACTCCATCAATTCTTAACTATCTTTGAGAATAGATGCCAACTCTAAGTGCAGTTGCTCATTCTGTTTACACAAAATATTTTATACTCTCAATCGTTCACAACTTCCTTTGCCGAGGATTCGTAATGAACGATTGGTTTTTCAACTAATTTCGCAGCTCAGCAACATCGACACATGACTCCTTCTATACCAACCAATCTTTTACAGCAGATCGCATCTACATATGGCACGCCCGTTTATGTTTATCATGCAGAAAAAATAAAACAGCAATACGAAACATTGCTGCAGGCGTTTTCCGTTTTAGATACACGCATTTTTTATGCATCAAAAGCCTTAACGAATATTCATATTGTCCGTTACCTCAACAGTCTTGGTTGCAATATCGATTGCAGCAGTATCAATGAAGTAAAGCTTGCATTGCATGCAGGTGTGGCTCCTGAAAATGTATTGTACACCAGCAACGGCATTTCATTTGCTGAAATTGAAGAAGCTGTGGAAGCAGGTGTGCATGTAAACATCGACAGTTTATCGAATCTTGAAAAATTCGGTAAGAAGTACGGACATAGTTATCCTGTAGGTGTAAGGCTTCGTCCAAACATCATGGCAGGTGGTAATCTCAAAATTTCAACGGGTCATAATAAAAGTAAGTTTGGTATTCCTGTTGAGCAGATAGGTGAACTGGAAGCCATTGTAAAAGCAAATAATATTTTCATCCGCACATTACACATCCACACAGGCAGTGAAATAAAAGATGCTGATGTATTTGTAAAAGGCATTGAAGTGTTGTTTGATCTTATCCCCCATTTTCCTGAACTTGAAGTAATTGATCTTGGTGGTGGTTTTAAAGTGCCGTACATCCCCGGAGAAAAAACAGCCGATGTAGCACTGCTTGGTCAGAAATTAAAACAGGCATTTGATGCGCATCCATTGGCCAATAATAAAAAAATGCAGATATGGTTTGAGCCGGGGAAATTTTTAGTGAGTGAATGTGGTTATTTACTTGCTGAAGTAAATGTGCTGAAACAAAATGGCGATACCATCATTGCAGGTGTAAACACAGGATTAAATCATTTAATCCGTCCTATGATGTATGATGCGTATCATCATATCAGCAATTTATCAAACCCCCAAGGCGAAGAAAAAAAATACATGATCACCGGTTATATCTGCGAAACAGATACGTTTGCCAGTGACCGTTTATTACCTGAAATAAAAGAAGGCGATCTGCTTTGTTTCCATAATGCCGGTGCTTATGGCTATGAGATGAGCAGCAATTACAATTCACGCTACCGTCCTGCTGAAGTAATGGTGAAAGATGGTGAAGCAATATTGATACGTAAGCGGGAAAGTTTTGAAGATTTGTTGAAGAATATTCCTGCTTGATCTTTATCCATTCCACTTGTAATTTTCTAATCTAAGTGTGACTTTTCTATCAGAAAATCCACTTTTCATTCTTTTCGTACCTTGCCGCCCTTAGCGAGGCTAAAACGATTGTTTGACTAATTAATTACTTATGAACAAAGAAGAACTGCGCCGGCAACAGGCATTGGAATATCATGCTAAAGGAAGACCGGGGAAAATAGAAGTAATTCCTACCAAAGAAGCCAAAACACAGCGTGACTTATCATTAGCATACTCGCCCGGTGTTGCGGTGCCCTGCATGGAAATTTTCAATAATCCTGAGGATGTTTACAAATACACCGCTAAAGGAAACTTAGTAGCAGTGATCAGTAATGGTACTGCCGTACTTGGCCTTGGTGATATTGGCCCCGAAGCAGGCAAACCGGTGATGGAAGGGAAAGGAGTACTCTTCAAGATCTTTGCTGATATTGATGTATTCGATATCGAGATCAACGAAAAAGATCCGGAGAAGTTTGTACAAATTGTAAAAGCTCTTGAACCAACTTTTGGCGGTATTAATCTCGAAGACATTAAATCTCCCGAATGCTTTTACATTGAACAGCGATTGAAAGAGGAAATGAAAATTCCTTTGATGCACGATGATCAGCATGGTACAGCTATCATCAGCGCTGCTGCATTGCTCAATGCATTGGAAATACAGAAAAAGAAAATTGATAAAGTACAGATCGTTGTAAACGGCGCAGGTGCAGCTGCCATTTCCTGTATCAAATTATATGTTGCACTTGGTGCGAAGAAAGAAAACATCAAAGTATTTGATAGTAAGGGATTGATCCATGATGGAAGAACCGATCTTGATGAACAGAAGCAAGCGTTTGTGATCAAAAGCAAACCAATGACGCTTGATGAAGGCATGAAGAATGCAGATGTGTTCATTGGCTTGAGTAAAGGAAATACCGTATCGAAAGAAATGGTAAAAAGTATGGCGAAGAACCCGATTGTTTTTGCCATGGCCAATCCTGATCCGGAGATCGCTTACGAAGATGCAACAGAAACAAGAAAAGATGTGATTATGGGAACGGGACGAAGCGATTATCCTAACCAGATCAACAATGTATTGGGCTTCCCTTATATTTTCCGTGGTGCGTTGGATGTGCGTGCAACAACTATCAATGAAGAAATGAAACTGGCCGCTGTAAAAGCCTTAGCTGAATTAGCAAAAACGCCTGTGCCGGATATTGTAAACATGGCTTACAACGAAACCAATATTTCGTTTGGCCCTAACTACATTATTCCCAAACCACTCGATCCACGTTTGTTGAGTTATGTGGCACCTGCTGTTGCAAGAGCAGCAATGGAAAGTGGCGTAGCACAATATCCTATTACCAATTGGGAAGAGTACGAGAATATATTGAATCACCGTTTGGGTATCGATAACCAGTTAATGCGTGCAATTGGCAGCAAAGCAAGAAAAGATGCGAAGCGTGTGGTGTTTGCTGATGCAGAAAATGTAAAAGTGTTGAAAGCAGCACAACTGGCTTATGAAGAAGGTGTGGCTTACCCGATCTTATTGGGTGATGTAAAGAACATCAACGACATAGCTGAAGCAAATGGAATTGAGCTGGAGGGTATTCCTGTGCTTGATCCAAAGAGCAGAGAAATGGAAGAATTCAGGTTGAAATTCGGTGAACAGTTTTTCAAAAAGCGTCAACGCAAAGGATTAAACCATTACGAAGCTGCCAAAGCCATGAAAGAACGTACACATTTTGGTTGTATGATGGTGGAAACAGGCGAAGCCGATGCAATGATCAGTGGTTTGAGCCGTAAATATTCTGATACCATTCGTCCGGCATTGCAGATCATTGGTAAGGATGAAGATGTACGCAAGATCGCCGGTATGTATATCATGCTCACCAAACGTGGGCCATTGTTCCTTGCTGATGCAACTGTTAATTTTAATCCACGTGCCGATGAACTGGCAGATATTACACAGCTTGTAGCAAAAGAAGTAAGGTCGTTTGGTATTATACCACGTGTGGCTATGCTCAGCTATTCAAACTTTGGCAGCAGCGAGGGCACCGAATCAAAAATTGTTGCAAGAGCAAGAGAAATTGTGAAAGAACGTGAACCAAATCTTGTATGTGATGGTGAAGTGCAACCGCTTGTTGCGTTCAACAAAGAGATACTGAAAGAAAATTATCCGTTCAGTGAATTGGTGAATGGTGAACCGAATGTGTTGATCTTCCCTAATCTTGCGAGCGGTAATATTGCGTATAATCTTTTGCAGGAAGTTGGTGAAGCAGATGCCATCGGGCCAATTTTACTTGGTTTGAAAAAGCCGGTACACATTCTGCAACTGGGCAGTTCTGTACGTTCTATTTTCAATATGGTATTAATCTCTGTGATTGATGCACAAATGAAAAGCAAAAGCAATACACAGGAAGCCGTAAAAAAATCACCATGGTGGAAGAAATTCCGCAAGGTGAGCCATGAGATATAGTGAATAGCCGATAGCCCTGAGCCGTTAGTAAAGAACAGGCAATTGGCAATCGGCAAAATATCAAAACCAGTCAAATCTCAAGTTTGGGTTAGTTTACAAGCCTGAACTTGAGATTTGCATTTTGAATTGTATCTTCAATGCTTATAATTAGTCCTCTTGAATATTGATATTAAACTATGGGTTTCTTCACACACTTCGGCCGTTACCTGTTAATGATCAAAGGCATGTTTTCCAGACCGGAGAATATGCGTCTTTACTGGAAAGAGTTAATGCACCAATGCAATGAGATCGGCATACGTTCTGTTGGCATTGTGGTAATCATTTCCATTTTCCTTGGTGCGGTAACAACTGTTCAAACAGCTTACCAGCTCATCACTCCTCTTATTCCAAAAACGGTGATCGCCATTATTGTGCGTGATAATATCATTCTTGAATTGGCACCTACACTTATTTGCGTGGTGCTGGCAGGTGTGGTTGGTTCACGTATTGCATCTGAGCTTGGTAATATGCGCATCAGTGAACAAATCGATGCACTGGAGATCATGGGCATCAATACAAAAACCTATCTCATCTTACCAAAAATTGTTGCAGCGTTAATTGTTGTTCCATGTTTAGTTGTCCTTGCAGCAGTGTTAGGTATCTGGGGTGGTAAAATGGCTGGCTCCTTATCAGGTATTCTTCCGCCTGAAATTTATAACGATGGTTTGCTCGAAGATTTTATTCCTTATAACGTAGTATTTGCTATGAGCAAAACGTATACATACGCTTTCATCATTTCAAGTATTCCTGCTTATTATGGTTACAATGTGCAGGGCGGTTCATTGGAGATTGGCCGGGCAAGTACCAAATCGGTGATCGTAAGTTGTATTTTAATTTTATTGGCCGACTATGCACTCGCTGCATTATTATTATAACACATGATTGAGATCAAAAACATACATAAAGGGTTTGATGGCCGCACAGTGATCGATGATGTATCTGCATTGTTGGAAACAGGTAAATGCAATCTCATTATTGGTGCGAGTGGCAGTGGAAAAACGGTATTGATGAAATGCCTGGTGGGTTTGTTTGAACCCGATAGTGGCGAAGTATTGTACGATGGGGAAAGCATCACCAGTATGAATGAAGAAGGAAGAAAAATGCTGCGTCAGCAAATTGGTATGCTCTTCCAGGGTTCTGCTTTGTTTGATTCGATGACTGTGGAGCAGAATGTACGTTTCCCGTTGGATATGTTTACCAAACTCAATCTCAAACAAAAACACGATAAAGTAAATGAAGTGCTGGCAAGAGTTAACCTTCAAGATGCCAATAATAAATTCCCGGCCGAGATCAGTGGTGGTATGAAAAAACGTGTGGGTATTGCAAGGGCCATTGTATTGAATCCGAAATTTTTGTTTTGTGATGAACCTAACTCAGGACTTGATCCAAAAACTTCATTGGTGATTGATAAGTTGATCAAAGAGATCACTATTGAATACGGTATGACCACCGTGGTGAATACACACGACATGAACAGTGTTATGGAAATTGGCGACAAGATCATTTTCATGCACCAGGGTCGTAAAGAATGGGAAGGCACTAACAAAGACATCATCTTCAGTAAGAATGAAGAACTGAATCAATTCATTTTTGCTTCCGACTTTTTGCAGGATGCAAAAGACATGCGTATGCTTGAGGCAAAAGGAAAGATCAGTGACGACCGGGATATGGATAAGTTGATGAAGTAAACAGGCAACTTCCCGGCAGGAGATAAATAATTCAGCTTTTTTAATTGAATGATATGAGGTTAAAACACAAGCTTACTTATTTACTTATTTTACTTCTTGTACTTCCCGCACTTGCACACGAGTTTTGGCTTGAGCCGCAGCAATATATTTTCTCCCGCACAGATGAGATCAACATCCGTTTTAAAGTTGGCGAAGCATTTACCGGCAAAAACTGGAAAGGCAACAGGGAAAAAGTTAGTGAACTGAAATTATATTACGCCGACATAGTTGATGATCTGAACGATGCTCTTAGTGATGAAGAAGGTGATTCATTACAATTCTCCATACATGAAGAAGGAACAGCAATGGTTACCTTCAATAACACGAACTCATTTATTGAACTAGAAGCAGAAAAATTCAATGCCTATCTTTTGGAAGATGGTTTGCAAGCGGCTATTGGTTACCGTAAGCAACATAACGAAACCGATTCCATTGGTCGTGAGTTTTACCAACGCTCCGTAAAAACTATTGTGCAGGTAGGCGCACTTAAAACCGAAGTGTATAAAAAGCAAACAACGCTACCTGTTGATATTATTCCACTCTCCCACCCTTACAAACTCGACAATGGCGATACATTAAAAGTAAAAGTGCTGTTCAGAGGTGAGGCACTGGCAAATACCAAGATCCGAACATGGCACAAACTGTTGGGCAAGGTAACAGACAGTTCGTTTATGACTAATGACAATGGCGAAATCAGTTTTCCTGTTAACACAATCGGTGAATGGATGGTAAGTTGTGTAATGATGATTCGGCTCACGGATGATCCAAAAGCGCAATGGCAAAGCTATTGGGGAAGTTTAACCTGGGGTTATACGGGAAAGAATAAGGCTTTAGCTATGGCAAGGTAAAATTCTATTGCAGATTTCAGATGTGGGATTTCAGATTTTCAATGTACAAGTATTTTAAATATCCCGTCATATTACTTTTCGTTATACCGTTTGCAGTCTCGCTATTTTCATGGTTGTATTGGGATGACATCATTAAACCTACTTTAACAAGCATTTACGTTCCTCAAAAAACAAGTGGCATAAATTGTGAGGCATAACAGTAAAATGTATGCTTATGTTTAAAATTTACTCAGCACTCTTTTTATTTTTTACTTCCTGCGCAACAAAAATCAGTTACGTTGGAAGTAAAGGAACACCGGTTACAACAACCGATGTGTATGTAAGCAACGAAAGTATTCACAGGCCTTATGATGTAATTGGCCGTGGTTTTGTAAAACGGGGAAGTTTCAATCGTAGATATGAACAGGCAATGCAACGAAAATCTGTAAAAAAAGCCAGGGAGATTGGCGCCGATGCAGTTTTGTTTCTTGATTTCGCCATACACCATCCGCCACAAACAATCAATACAATTACACGAACTGATTCCTTATTGAATGGTAATGTTTCAACCAGCCAGGCTATGCTTGGCCCAACAACCACGTATGGTTTTAATGTTCTTTTCCTGAAATATAAAGGCGATAAATAGGTAAATATTTTAGATTTGGGACTGGCGATATTCGAGTGAGCTAATTACTAATTGCCATTAGTAAGTTATGTGCTGTTTTTGTAAGCCATGAAAATCTGAAATCGCATATCTGAAATCTGAAATCCTAAAGCATCATCCCCTATCTTTGCGGCCTAATAAAGTATTCCAAATGAGCATCCTCGTTAATAAAAACTCGAAAGTAATTGTGCAGGGTTTTACCGGAACAGAAGGTACTTTCCATGCAACGCAAATGATCGAATACGGTACCAACCTCGTTGGTGGTGTTACGCCTGGTAAAGGTGGCACAACACATCTGGATCGTCCTGTGTTTAACACAGTGGAAGAAGCTGTACAAAAAGCAGGTGCGAATGTGAGTATCATTTTTGTGCCACCGGCTTTTGCTGCTGATGCAATTATGGAAGCTGCTAATGCAGGCATTGAACTGGTGGTTTGTATCACTGAAGGTATTCCAGTGCAGGATATGGTGAAAGCAAAGAACTATTTAGTTGGAACAAATACACGATTGATCGGACCTAACTGCCCTGGAGTTATTACTGCTGGTGAATGTAAAGTAGGTATCATGCCAGGCTTTGTATTTATTCCCGGTCGTATTGGTATTGTATCGAAAAGCGGAACACTTACTTACGAAGCAGCTGACCAGGTAGCGAAAGCCGGCCTTGGTGTAAGCACTGCAGTTTGTATTGGTGGCGATCCCATCATTGGCACTACTACCAAAGAAGCATTGGAATTGTTTATGAATGATGATAATACAGATGCTGTGGTAATGATCGGTGAAATTGGTGGTGGTATGGAAGCTGAAGCTGCACGTTGGTATAAAGAAAATGCGAAGAAACCTGTGGTTGGTTTTATTGCCGGACAAACAGCGCCTCCCGGCCGTCGTATGGGACATGCAGGTGCCATCATTGGTGGTGCAGAAGATACTGCTGCTGCAAAAATGCAGATCATGGCTGAGTGCGGTATTCATGTGGTAGCAAGCCCTGCTGATATTGGTAAAACAATGGCTGAGGTGTTGAAGAAATAAGATCGTTACTGAATTATACTTGAAACCCTGCATGTAAATGCGGGGTTTCTTTTTTGAAGGATAATTCAAATCAATATTTGTCGTTATCTAAAAAATAAAAGATGAAACGACTATTCATCCCTCTCCTTTTCTCATTTTTACTTATTGGCCTAACAACAAAAAGTCAATCTCTTACAGAGAAAGATTTCCGATTGTCAATAGACGGTAAAACATACTCGGATTCAATTAACATCATTTCTATTTCTGAATTGTCGAAATTGCGGGAGGTTACCGCAAATTTTTCATGGATCACTGTGAAAAGTATTGTCATTTACTATTATCCGTCCTGCGATGTTCCAATCAAAAGATGCTTTACAAACGTAGTTTGTGAAGATGCAAAGGGGCTTATGAAAAAACTAAAATCAGGAAGTGGTGTTATTTTTTCCATAGACGAGGCAGTAAACAAACAAGGGTTAAAAGTGAACATAAAAGATATCGTATTCCGCATAAAATAAATTCTGCAAGTCTTTCCAGTGTTTTATTAAATACTTTTTACATTAGTTCTATGGAAAGAACTTACGAAGAAGACAAAAAGTTTGAAGGCATTGATTATACCATCAAAAAATTACCTGCCGGCGATTATGAGAATTGTCAATTCATCAACTGCAATTTTGCTGAAGCTAATCTTTCAAAGATCACATTCATTGATTGTGTGTTTGATAACTGTAACCTGAGTGCAGCCAATATTAATGGCACTGCCTTCCAGGAAACTAGCTTCAGTAATTGCAAACTGATGGGATTGCGTTTTGAAGATTGTAATCAATTTTTATTTACAGTAAGCTTTGCCGGTTGCTTGTTGAATCTGTCAACTTTCTATAAAATGAAATTAAAAAATACCCGTTTCATAAACTGCAGCATGCAGGAGGTTGATTTTACAGAAACCGATCTAACTGCAGCAGAACTTGATAATTGCAATTTGCTGCAAGCTGTATTTGATAATACCGTTCTTGAAAAAGCTGACCTTCGTACAGCCGTTAACTTTTCCATAGATCCCGAACGGAACAAATTGAAGAAAGCAAAATTTTCTGCTACAGCTTTAAGCGGGCTGTTGCACAAATATGACCTGGTAATTGAATAAAGCATTTGTATGAGTGATGTTCAAGAAGCCTACAACAGTTGGGCACAACAATACGATAGCAACGAAAATAAAACACGTGATCTGGAAGCAAGATCGCTGAGGGAAACATTAGCACCATTCACATTTGAACATTGTTTAGAAATTGGTTGCGGCACCGGAAAAAATACCGTGTGGCTGATGCAAAAAGCAGCAACAGTTACAGCAGTTGATTTAAGTGAAGAAATGCTGGCAAAAGCAAAAGAGAAGATCACCTCACCCAACGTTACATTCGTGCAGGCAGATATTACCAAGGCGTGGGCTTTTGCCACAAAGCCGTACGATCTTATCGGCTTTAGTCTGGTACTTGAACATATTGAATTACTGCAACCTGTTTTTGAAAAAGCAGCAGCAATACTTAAGCCGGGTGGATATCTCTACATCAGCGAACTGCACCCCTTTAAACAATACAACGGCAGCAAAGCAAGATTTGATACGGCAAAAGGCACACAGGTGGTAACCTGTTTCAATCATCACACTACCGATTTTACAGATGCAGCAAAGACAAATGGTTTAGCGTTGGTGAGCCTTTCTGAATATTTTGATGATGATGACCGCAGGAATATTCCACGATTGCTCACTTTGTTATCCGTGAAAAAATAAGAAATCCCCGATCTGTTTGACGGGGGATTATTTTAATAGATGCTTCTGCTTAATATTTTAACTGCTTAATCTCTGTAGCTTGAAATGTATCTTGTAAGCTCGGTCTTACTGCTTCCGAAGTTAAAGACATCATTTACCACGAAATAGTTGCCTCGGTCTGTTGTATATCTGTAGGCAAATTTTGCCAGCTCCAGCCTTGTCTGTTCAAACGAGATGAGTTGGGCAAGTTCTCTCACCTGTTGTGAGTTTACACGGTTGTAAGGCAAGGTTGAACGGAGCAGGTCCATTTTGTTTTTATCGAAGCTTTCACGCTCAACCGATTGTTTAAGTTGCTGAAACCGTTCGTAACTCATGACCGTACCGTAGTTGTTGTCACGGTTATCGTTTCCCCAGCCGCTATTGTTGTCGTTGTTCCATCCGTCGTGGTTGTTCCATCCTCCATTGTTGCGATCGTTATCGTTCCAGTTATCATCATTACGGTTGTCGATGCGTTCTTCATCAATAAACACTTTACCAAAACGGTTGATCACAATATCGGTATGCATTCCTCTGCGGATATTAACACTGTTATTGTAGATCAGCTGATCACGGTTGTTGTTGCCAAACAAGCCTTTTCGCCTGTTGTTGTTATAGTTCGCACTGTAGATCTGGATACGGTGTACACCTGGGCTGAGATTGTTGATGCGTATTTCTCTGTTGCCTTGTTGTACCTGCCGGCCATCGATCATGATACGCACCGGAGTATTACTCATGCTGGTAATGCTTAATCTTGCATCATCCCACGCAGCAAATGTTGCTACCGCCATTAAGAGAAAAGTAAAAAGGGTAAAAATCTTTTTCATCTGATACTATTTAAATTGTTTTCAATACTCGATATTGCCTCGCAACATCATTGTCTGTTCAGAATTCTTTTGTTGGTACTTGCTGCATTTCTCCTCCTTTGTTTTTTTAATGAGACGCTCATGAAAAACAAAAGGCAAAGCGAAAGTTTGTAAAGATTCGTTAAAGGATCTGCTGCTTCCGACAGCAAGGGCCAAGCAGATTTCATCTTCTTCGAAATGACAAGCGTTTTTATGCAATAACCTGTTTCTTTGCATCATTACATCAAAGTAATTTTTTACCTTACTAAAAAGAAATACACATGTTCTTAAAACGTATTCTTCTTGTTAACCTTTTTCTTTGCTCAATCACTGTTATGCTGTATGCACAAAACAAATTCAACTATTCAGCTGCCTGGAAAAAAGCTGAAGAGCTGGTTGAAAAGAAAGGTCTTACCGAATCGGCATTAAAAGAAGTAAAGCTTATTTATGATGCAGCGAAAAAAGAAAAGAATAACGGACAGTTATTAAAAGCTTTGCTGTTTCGCTTAAGTCTGCAGCAGATGAAAGAAGAAGATGCAGATATCAAAGCCATTAAAGATGTAGAAAAAGAAATAACTACTGCGGCAGAACCATTGAAATCTGTTTTGAGTAATTATGCTGCAGAAGCATACTGGCAATATTTACAACACAACCGCTGGAAGTTCTACAACCGCACAAACACCACAGCTTTTATTAAAGATGATGTAAGCACATGGACCGTTGATGATTTCCATAAAAAGATCAGCAGCTTATATCTTGCTTCGTTACAAAACAAAAAACTACTACAGCAAACAAACCTTGATGCATTTGATCCTGTGATCAACAAAGGCAATGTTCGTCATCTGCGTCCCACACTTTATGATCTGCTCACGCACAGAGCTATTGAGTATTTTCAAAACGATGAACGCAGTATTACAAAACCAGCTGATGCATTTGAGATCAACTTTGCTTCTGCTTACGATCCTGCTGCCGATTTTGTAACACGTAAATTCAAAACAAACGATTCACTGTCGCTTACACATAAAGCATTGCTGTTGTTCCAGGAGCTGATCGCCTTTCATCTCGCCGATAAAAAAGCAGACCCATTAATAGATGTTGACCTGTTACGTTTGCAGTTTGTTCATCGCTATTCAACACATGAAAATAAAACAGAGTTGTACAGGATGGCGTTGAATCATTTGTTGCAGCAGTACAATCAGCAACCAATTGTATCGCAGGCTGCCTATTTACTTGCAAAGGATTATGCAGATTTTGCAGCTACTTACGATTTCAAGAAGCACAAGATTAACGATGAGCAGAATCCACGCTATTACTATCAGAAAGCTGCCGATATCTGCAAAAAAGTAATGGCACAAACACAGCTAACAGAAGGCAAAGCAAACTGCAGTATGCTGTTACAGCAAATTCAATCAAAAGAATTATCCATCACTTCTGAGAAAGTAAATGTTCCTAATAAACCTTTCCGTTCTTATTTGCAATACCGCAACACGGCAAAAGCATGGTTCAGAATTGTGAAGATCGATCAAAAGCTGTTTGCTGAAATGGAAGAGAACCGTTGGGAAGATGCTTATTGGAAAAAACTCACAGCCTTAAAGCCTGTTACTAATTTCTCCTATGTACTTCCTGCAACAGAAGATCATCAGCAACACAGCACAGAAATAAAAGTGAATGCATTGCCTGTTGGCACTTATCTCTTACTTGCAAGTGCCGATGAACAATTCAGTCTTGCAAAAAATGTACTGGCTGTTCAGTTCTTTCATGTGAGCAATATTGCATGGATGCATTACGGTAACGATTTCTTTGTGGTGAACCGTGAAAGCGGTCAGCCATTGCAGAAAGCAAACATCATATTGTGGGAACAGTCGTACAACTATGATCAGCGGAAAAATGTTTCAGTGAAAGCAGGCAACTACACAAGTGATGCTAATGGCTATTTTCCTGTAAATAAGCCGGCAGATAACAATGCCTATAATCGCACACTGGAAGTCAATTATCAAAACGATCACCTGCATTTAGACGACCGTGCCTATAGCCATGTGTACAATGCGCAGAAAGAACCGGTTGATGAAACAAGAAACCGCCGTACTTTTTTCTTTACCGATCGTTCTATTTATCGCCCTGGGCAACTAATGTATTTCAAAGGTATTGTAACCACAAAAGATGCAACAACAGGCAAGCCTAAAGTAGTTGCCGGTCTTAAAACAAAAATTTATCTCTACGATGCCAATTATCAAAAAGCAGATTCTGTTGAAGAAACCAGTAACGAATATGGTTCTTACAGTGGGAAGTTTACGTTGCCTGTTGGACGTATCACCGGTAATTATCATTTACAGGAATCGGTAACCAATGGCTCAGTTTATTTTTCAGTAGAAGAATATAAGCGCCCGAAATTTTTTGTAGAGTATCAGTCCATCAAAGAAAGTTTTCGGGTGAATGATAAGATCACTGCTACAGGTAATGCAAAAGCTTATGCAGGCAACAATATCGATGGCGCAAAAGTGAAGTACCGTGTGGTTCGTCAGCCACGTTTACTTTATCCTTGGCTTAGCTGGAAATGGGGCTGGCCGCAAATGGATGAACAGGAAATTGCACATGGTGAAACAACAACGAAAGCTGACGGCAGTTTCGCTATTATGTTTACAGCTATTCCTGATAAACAGGTACGCAAAGAACTGGAACCTGTGTTCGATTATAAAGTGATTGCTGATGTAACTGATCTGAATGGTGAAACAAGAACCGGTGAAACAGTAGTGAGCGTTGGATATAGTTCTTTGCAATTGCAGATCAGTTTGCCAAAAGGTGAATTGCAAACAACTGCACAATTCAACAGCATCAACATCAGCACAAAAAATATGATGGGTGAGTTTGTGAAGAGTATGATTACTGTGAGCATCTATCAACTCAATGCACCTGACCGTTTGATCCGCAAGCGTTATTGGGAGCAGCCCGATCAGTTTATACTGAATGAAAAAGATTACCGCACTGATTTCCCTTACGATGAATACAACAATGAAACAGAAAAAGAAAACTGGGCAAAAGGTAAAAAGGTTTATGAGAAGAAAGACAGCGTGAAGGAGAATGGGCAATGGGAAATGGACAATAAGCAATTCGTTGCAGGTTGGTATTTGATTGAAGTAACAACTATTGATAAAGATGGCAAAGAAGTAAAGAACCAAACCTATGTGCAACTGACTGATGCAGCAGGTAAACTTTCTTCACCTGAGTATGTATGGCAATTACCTGCAACTGTTACCGTTGAACCGGGCGCTGTTGCTAATATCAGTTTTGGTTCAAGTGCCGATAGTGTTCATCTCATTCAAATGAATGGAACCAATGAAAAAGAAAAACAGCGTTATTATCAACTCAATAACGAAAATAAACAATTGGATATTCCTGTAACAGAAGAACAACGAGGTGGGTTTGGTTATGCTTACACATTTGTGAAACACAACCGTTTTTACAGCTTTACAAGATATGTAAATGTGACCTGGACAAATAAAGAACTGAAGATCACTTATGAAACCTTCCGTGATAAAACATTACCAGGTAGTGAAGAGCAATGGAAAATAAAGATCAGTGGTTACAAAGCTGATAAGGTTGCAGCAGAGTTATTGGCAAGCATGTATGATGCATCGCTGGATCAGTTCAAACCGCATCAATGGAGTAAGCCTGATTTATTCCCGACGAATTATTTACGGAATAACTGGAGTGGCGGAGGGTTTACGAAAATTGACTCTGACGAAAGAGAATGGGAAGTAGAAAAATTCACATCCTATTCAAAGGAATACGATGTGTTATACAGACTCAACAGTGAATATGACAGGCCTCTCCATATGAAAATGGCAAAGAATGAAAGTGTCCCTTTAGCAGCGGCAGCTCCTCAAATGGAGCGAGAAGAAAAAGCAACGCAAATTGCATTTGACACAAAACAAAATATTGGCGATGTTGCCGACACAACAAACAAGAGAAGCGAACCAGCAAAAGAAAAACATAGAGACGAAGCAACAAAAATCCGTACCAACTTTTCCGAAACAGCTTTCTTCTTCCCCGATTTAAAAACCGATGCTGAAGGAAATATTACGTTCAGCTTTACCATACCGGAAGCATTAACGAAATGGAAAGCACAGTTGCTGGCACATACAAAAGATCTGTCGTTGGGATTGAGTGAACAAAGCATCATCACACAAAAAGACCTGATGGTGCAGCCATTTGCACCACGTTTCTTGCGTGAAGGTGATCGATTTGAATTTACCGCCAAGATCAGTAACCTGACCGATAAAGAAATGACCGGCATCAGTAGTCTTGAATTACTGAACACATCAACCATGCAGCCGGTTGATGGCTGGTTCCAGAATACATTCCCTGTGCAGCATTTCACTGTTGGGCCAAAACAAAGTACCGTGGTGAAGTTCCGTACAGAAGTGCCTTATAATTTTAATGAAGCACTCACCTATCGCATCACTGCAAAAGCAGATAACAAAAGTGATGGCGAAGAAGCAACATTACCTGTATTAACGAATCGTATGCTGGTAACAGAATCGTTACCATTGAACATGCGTGGCGATGGCACAAAAACCTTCAACTTTACGAAACTGCTCAACTCAGAAAAATCAGAAAGTTTAACGCATCATCGTTTTACGATCGAGTTCAGCAGTAACCCTGTTTGGCATGCGGTGCAGGCACTGCCTTACCTCATGGAATATCCATACGAATGTGCCGAACAAACATGGAATCGTTTTTATGCAAATGCATTGGCATCGCATATCACCCAAAAACTGCCACGCATAAAACAGGTGATGGAACAATGGAAAATAAAAGATACAGCTGCGTTAATGAGCAACCTGCAAAAGAATGAAGAACTGAAAGCGGCATTGCTGCAGGAAACGCCTTGGGTATTGCAGGCAAAGAATGAAGAGCAGCAAAAGAAAAATATCGCTTTATTATTTGACATGGTGCGCATGCATAGTGAATTGAGCAAAAGTCTAGCACAGTTGCAGCAGATGCAATCTCCAAATGGTGGATTTGTTTGGTTCAAAGGTGGACCCGATGACCGTTACATCACACAATATATTGTTACAGGTATCGGTCATTTACAAAAACTGAATGCATTGCCGAAAGAACAAACAAAAGCCATCAACGATATTCTTGCAAAGGCAATTCCGTATCTCGACAAAAAACTGAAAGATGATTATGATCAGTTGTTGAAATACAAAACACCATTGAAGAACAACAATATCAGTTACACGCAGATCCAGTACTTGTATATGCGTAGCTTCTTCCCGGCTGTTGCACAAACAAAAGGAACAGAAGCAGCGATGAGCTATTACACAACCCAGGCACGTACTTATTGGTTAAATCATAGCAGGTATATGCAGGGCATGATCGCTTTAGCGATGCATCGCAGTAAAGATGTAAAAACTGCAACGGCCATTGTAAAATCGTTGAAAGAAAATGCATTGATGAGTGACGAGATGGGCATGTACTTTAAAGAATTCAATGCAGGGTATTACTGGTACCAGGCCCCTGTGGCAGCACAGGCTTTAATGATCGAAGTATTTGCTGATGTTGCAAACGACAAGCAGGCAACTGCCGATCTCAAGACTTGGTTGCTGAAACAAAAGCAGACACAAAACTGGAAAACAACTATTGCAACAGCTGAAGCATGTTATGCATTGTTGCTGCAAGGTGGCGAATGGATCGCAACTGAACCTGTTGTTGAAATTAAAGCAGGGGATCAGTTGTTCAGCACGTCAACAGAAAAAACAGAAGCAGGTACAGGTTATTTCAAATACAGGGTTGCTGCAGAAGAAATAAAGCCGGCAATGGGTAATATACAGGTAACGGTAACTCCTTCCTCAGCCGCATCACGGCAAAATGCAGGAAGCTGGGGCGCCGTGTACTGGCAATATTTTGAAGACCT
>JAKFDY010000419.1:0-18257 GCA_036675885.1 Lacibacter sp.
TCTTTAGCTTTTTCAACGTAATAATTTCGACGCTCTTTCCAAATTTTATTACCAGTCTTCTTATCTTTATTCACAAGGACAGCAATGTTGTAATCATTATATTTATCGCCAAGAAAATTATAAATAGACTTAGAACTCGTTCTCATTTTGGTTTTCATTGGATTGATTTGAGACCTCTTTTTTACATGCCGCTAAAAATGTTACGACAGCTAAAGCTGACATGCTCAAGGGTCGGACTAAATTTTTCATGTTTCGAAATATTGGTTTTAAAGTGATAAATACAACTGTTAATTATGTTCTTTCATAGATTTATCATTGAGCCTGTATAGGTTTAACTATACCAAGCATATGTTGTTCAGACAAAACATTGAATACAGAAATGACTTTCGTCTTTTCCGGTATACATGCTGCCACGATAAGTTTTGTGAGATTGACTTGATTCTAGTCTGTCGGGGAATGGCTCTTCTAGGGATCCGGATATTGTCTTTTAATCTTCTGTAAAACTAATCAATCATATGTTATTCTCAAAGCTCTTCTTCTATTATAAACTACTATTTTCTGGTAGTACAAATTCCAATAATGATGCCAGTAACTTTTTTTTACTGATTCTTTTATTGCGCTGTGTAAAAATAGTTGATGGAAATTGATTTGAATACGAATAAACTTTTATGAGTAGTATTTGCATTCTTACTGTGGTAATAAAAATAAAATTCATACAGATATGTAATTTTTTAATTGATGTTGTGTTGATTTGCAAACATATAAAGCAGTTGGTTTTTTTATGACTTATGCAGGTAGATAAATTGGCTGATTATGTTTTTATACTTTATAAGTATTGCAGCAGCTTAATTTTTTGCTCATAAAAAACAGGTTAACCATAAAAGTCTTTTCATTATAACTGCAAAAGGTATTTGCACAAGAGTGATAAAAGTAAACCCCCAAGCCTGGTTGAGGTTTACTTTTTATGCTTGGGCTTTAGTTGTTCTGCATTTTTCGCATCGCTGTTTAACCAGGTTTCACCTAATTGATGCTCACACAGCACAAGATTTCTTAATTTATTGCATAGCAATAAGTACCTGTTTTTGTAAGGAAGAAATCATAGTCGATCCAGCTGTATCCGGCATTGCCCCAACCTGTACCCCATGAGTTCATGATGAGATATGCGTTTTTCGAATCATCATAACCACAAATAACAATTGAGTGTGGAAGTGAACCTGAACCGGAGTATGTTTTCCATATAAATCCGGCTTTGGCAGCAATAAGAGTTGTCGGCAAGTACGCTTATGATTACAGGATGTTTTTGTGTAACCATTGATTTGATGGCTGCTTTATCGCTGGTATAAAGTTTCGCATACGAAGTAATCTTGTAATTCTGCGCTTCTGACGATTGTGCTGAAGTAGGTAATGTTGAACATCCGTTACTGCTGCTGTAAGGCATTGTTTGAAATGTACAGATACCGTTCAACTTAATAAAATCAAGAGCTGTTTGCATAGCTGAACCTGAGTTACAATCGCTGCTGAATTTTACCTGGTTGTATAAAAACTCCGGGCTGAAAATATTTGCAGTGTTACTGTATGATGTTGCACCTGTTCTGTAATACTGCTCTGCTGATCTTGCTGCATAGACAACTGAAAATGCAACACAAGAGCCTTCACTTCCCTGGTTACTTACAGGTGGCATTGTTAATCTGAAGCCGGAAGTGGTAGGTGGTTGAACAACTGTTGTATTAAGTGTTACGGTAATTGATCTCACACCCTGGTTGCCTGCGGCATCTTTTGCAGTGGCAGCAATTGTATAAATGCCACTTGCTGCGCCTGTTGTGTTCCATGAATAAGTGTAGCTCGATGATGATGAACTGCCAACTACAGTTCCATTGATGCTGATGCTTAAAAATGTTACACCTGTATTATCACTTGCAGATGCACCGATGTTAATAGTGGTGCCTGTGTTATAAGAAGCACCATTGGCAGGAGAACTGATGCTTACTGTTGGTGCAGTAACATCGCCAACTGTTACATTGCTTACAGATACTGTAACCGAGCTGCTTGTTCTGTTATTTGCAGCATCTCTTGCCGTTACTGTTAATGTATGTGTTCCGTTTGCTACAGTAGCAGAATTCCAGGTGTTGGTAAATGGTGCAGTACTGCTGCTTCTGATTGCAACACCGTCAACAGAAAGACTAACAGATGTAACAGCAACATTATCACTTGCACTTACCTGCACGGCAGATGTGCCTGTAACAGAAGAACCTGATGTTGGAGAAATGATGCTGATGGTTGGTGCAGTTGCATCACGTTTACCTCTTGCGGCAACCATTGATAAATTAAAAACTTCGCTGCCGGCTTCCGGAGCGTTCGATAAAAATCCAGAAGAAACTATCAAGGGTACTTTTGCCTATAATACAGGATTGTCGTCAACAACTCCTGAAACTTTCGCCTGGGAAAGTTCTGTTTCACTTTCGGGTACTGCTGTTGATTTTTCTTTAGAACAGGATGCCCATAGAACGGATACAAACAATAACCCTAACTAGCCTTTCGGCATTGTAATTCTTTTCATTTAATCTGCTGTTGGTTTTTAGTAGTAAAAAAATGGTTGACGGTGACGCCCATAGGTATTGCATTCAGGTATAGTTGTCTGTTCAATGCCTGACAGATAATGCAGCTTCGCCATGTGTAAATGCGGAGCATTTACATGAGCATACTGTTTTGATAAATCTTGTGGGAAATTGTTCCTGGTACTTTCTGTTGGAGAATGGTTCTTCTATGATCCGGATATTGTTCTCGTGGGTCCTCAATTAAACAAATCAATTCCGCCCTGCCTCAAAATTTAATCCTGTTTACTCTGTCTTTAATCTGCGTGTATTAAACAATAATTATGCCACTCACTTGTGCAATCGCTCTTCGTAATTTTCCTGATACCAAAAGTATTTTGTTTTCAAATTCAAAATGAACGAATGTCTTTTAAAGACAAAAAAACACTTGTTGCACTACCTGCAAAACAGGAACTTTTACAGGTGTCATTTTGCTATATGCAGTTACTCGTAAAAAATACATACAATAAACAACTGGTTCAACAAGATTAATGCATGTAATAAAAATAAACTCTGTTACCTGGTTTTGCGTAGTCGAGACACATCTTTGCTTTTGTTATTTTATCACCAGTTTGTTCACAACTTCAGTAGTTGTGTAGATAATGAAACAATTTGCTTTTTGCGGGCAGTATTAAAACTGATGAGGCAAAAAAAAAGAGCTGCAAACTACAGCTCTTTGTAATATAATTAACAACAGTTTATCGGCTGTTGGCATCATTCATCCTGATGTTGCGTCCTTTAAACTTCTTTCCATCTATAGAACGGATCATCTGCGTTGCTGCTTTACTGTCTACTTCAACCCAACTGTTCATTTCACGCATATCTATTTTACCCAGCGAATCTTTTTTCAGATCACTCATATCTAAAATGAACTGGAGAAAACTTGCTTTGTAAAAACCATCTTTCGTTCCGAGGTTTACGAACAAACGAGTGTAATTGCCTGAACCACCGCCGCTGAATTCACGACCTTGTGTATCACGGTAAGGTTGGCGTTCACGTTCACGTATACGTCCTGATCCCGGTCTTTCTCTTTCGATACCACGACCGCCACCATCACGCTTAAATTTATCAAACTCACGGCCACGTTCACGAATGTTGAGGTCTTCTGCGTTTTCGTAATACTTGAGGAAACGATCGAACTCCATTGATGCAACACGTTTCAGAATTTCTTCTTTGCTGATGTCTGCAAATTTTTCCTGCAGCATCGGTACATAGGTTTCATATTCTTCGCTGCTGACATCCATGTTAATGAGCTTATCCATAAACGAGAAAAACTGTTTGCGGCAAACATCTTTTCCTGTTGGTATTTCCAGCTTATTAAACTTCGATTGTGCAATACGTTCGATTTGGCGAACCTTGCCGATTTCACGACTGTGTACAATGCTCATACAAATACCCGTTTTACCTGCACGACCCGTACGACCACTACGGTGTGTGTACACTTCAATATCGTCGGGTAATTCGTAGTTGATGACATGTGTAATATCTTTTACATCAATGCCACGTGCAGCCACATCTGTTGCAATCAGCAATTGCAATGTTTTATCACGGAACTGACCCATTACGGCATCTCTCTGCTGCTGCGTAAGATCACCATGCAACGCATCAATATCATAACCTTCACGGGTTAGTTTCTCTGAAATGTTTTGTGCATCAATTTTGGTACGTGTAAAAATGATTCCGTAAATGCCTGGATTGAAATCGATCAAACGTTTCAACGCCTCATAGCGGTGTTGTGATGACACCACAAAATACTGATGATCGATATTTACGTTGGCCGTATTCATTTTGCCAACCGTTACTTCCACCGGTTCTTTCATGTACTTGCGGCTCACCTTACGAATTTCAGGTGGCATCGTTGCACTGAATAACCAGGTACTTTCTTTCTTAGGAGTGTTCTGTAAAATGAATTCAATATCATCCTGGAAACCCATGTTCAGCATTTCGTCTGCTTCATCAAGCACCACATATTTAATTTCACCAAGGTTGATGGCCTTGCGTTCAATCAGGTCAATTAAACGACCGGGTGTTGCTACAACAATCTGCACACCACGTTTAATATCACGTATCTGCATGCCGATAGAGGTGCCGCCGTAAACAGCCACCACGCTCATGCCTTTCATGTGTTTCTTGAAAATTTCTATCTCTTTAACGATTTGCAGGCAAAGTTCACGTGTAGGACAAACGATCAATGCCTGTGGGTGTTTTTTGCTTTCGTCTAGTAATTGCAGCAATGGTAAACCAAAGGCTGCTGTTTTGCCGGTACCCGTTTGGGCAAGGCCGATCAAATCCGTTGTTCCGCTCAAAAGAACGGGGATTGCTTTTTCCTGAATAGGAGTGGGAGTTGTAAAACCGAGTTCACTAATCGCTTTCATCAATCTTTCATCCAGTCCAAGCGCTTCAAATGTGTTCATTCTGTATTTTCTGTTATAATAAGCGGCAAAGGTAGGCATTTAGGGGGAAGTAGGAGGTATGAAGTACGAATTACGCCCCGTCGGACGGCCTCGTCTGACGGAAAGAAATGAGAGGGTTTCAGATTTCAGATGTACGATTTCAGATTTTTTGCCCCTTGCAAATTGCCAATTGGCCATTGACTGTTCGCATTCACCATTCACCATTACCTTTGCGCCATGCGAAAACTGGGCATGGATGAGCTCAACCGCAAATCGGTTGATGAATTTAAAGAAGCGGAGAAGAACAAGGTGATTGTTGTGCTGGAAAATATCCGCAGCATGCAGAATGTGGGCAGTGTGTTCCGCACAGCCGATGCTTTTTTGGTGGAAGGCATTTACCTCATTGGCTACACGCCGCAACCCCCACACCGGGATATTCATAAAACAGCGTTGGGTGCAACCGAAACCGTAAGCTGGAAATATTTTGCCAAAACCAGCGATGCCATTGCTGAGTTAAAAGCAAACGGCTACAAGCTGTTTGGTATTGAACAGACCGAAGGCAGCATTTTGCTCCAGGATTTTAAAAAAGAGGAAGAAGAAAAAATAGCCCTCGTCTTTGGCAACGAAGCTGAAGGGGTGGAGCAGGAAACCTTGCTGCAATGTGAAGGTTGTATTGAAATACCACAGTTTGGGATGAAACATTCCCTAAACATTAGTGTTGCAGCGGGAGTTGTGTTGTGGGAAATTGCAAGAGCAGGCATTTTAAAAGATTAATTGGATTGAACAGCTATGAGTACAGTAAAGAACTATTTAAGTCTTATTAAATTTTCGCATACCATTTTTGCATTGCCATTTGCATTGATTGGATTTTGTATAGGTTTTTATTCAATACCACGTTCAGTTATTCCTGGATGGCATACAGTTATCTATCCTGATGGATTTTATTTCACAATTACTGTTCGTTTCATTCTTGTTCTCCTCTGCATGGTCTTTGCCCGTAGTGCTGCCATGGCTTTTAACCGTTATCTGGATAGAAGCTTTGATGCAAAAAATCCACGCACTGCTATTCGTGAAATACCTGCAGGAATTATTTCAGCCAACAGTGCATTATTGTTCACCGTCATCAACAGTGTGTTGTTTGTAATTGCAACTTTCTTTATCAATCCTCTTTGCTTTGCATTGTCGCCTGTGGCTTTGTTTGTAGTGTTGGGATATAGTTATACAAAACGCTTCACTCCGCTTTGTCATTTGGTGTTAGGTCTTGGTTTATCATTGGCACCCATTGGAGCATACCTAGCAGTAACAGGTGCTTTTGCTGTATTGCCTGTTCTGTTCTCGTTTACGGTTTTGTTTTGGGTAAGTGGTTTCGATATTATTTATGCCTTGCAGGATGAAGAGTTTGATAAGAAATATGAATTGAAATCAATACCCGCATGGTTGGGTAAATCAAAAGCATTACGGGTATCAGAATTCTTACATGTACTTTCTGCTTTTTGTGTAACAGCAGCAGGTTACTACGGAAATTTTGGTGTGTTGTATTGGATAGGAGTGGCTGTGTTTATTGGTATGTTGATCTATCAACACTCCATTGTAAAGCCCGATGATTTACGAAGAGTGAACATTGCGTTTATGACGGCCAATGGTATTGCCAGTGTGGTGTTTGCTGTGTTTGTGATAGCGGATATATTAACCCTCTAAATCTCCCTAAAGGGAGACTTATTACTTTTGTTCCTTAATGAAATACAATACAGAAACTTCAATAGCAGCACAACAGCAAAACACCTCCCCTTTAGGGGAGGATGGGAGGGACTTATGGCTCGTGTAATGTGCATTGACTATGGCGGTAAGCGAACCGGTATTGCAGTAACTGATCCATTTCAGATCATTGCCACCGGTTTAACCACTATCGAAACAAAAAACTTTATCCCCTTTCTCAAAGATTATTTCAGCAAAGAGCAGGTGGAGCTGATTCTCATTGGTATGCCCACCAACTGGGATGATAGTGATACTCATGCCACGCCATTAGTGAAACGTGCCATTGAGCAATTGAAGAAAAACTTCCCTCATATTCCCGTTGAAACGGTGGATGAGCGTTATACTTCAAAAATGGCCAAAGATGCCATGCTCGAAATGGGGCTCAAAAAAAGCCAGCGCAGGGATAAAAAGCTGGTGGATGAAATAGCGGCTACTATTATGCTGCAGGAATACCTCCAACGATTGTAAATTTCAGATATACGAGTGTAGATTTATTCCTTCGGCCCCCAGTACTTATATTTGCAGCTAATTTTTACAGTTGTGGCGTAAATCTGCAAACTGAAATCGTAAATCAACAACCGCATGATTCTTCCCATTGTGGCCTACGGCTTTGATGTGCTTCGTAAAACAGCAAAAGATATTACCCCGGACTATCCCGGCCTGGAAAAGCTGATTGCTGATATGTGGGAAACCATGTATTCTTCCAACGGTGTGGGTTTGGCTGCTCCGCAGATCAACCGTGATATCCGTTTGTTTGTGGTGGATAGTGCTCAGATGTTTGCCAATATGGATGAAGAAGAAACATTGCTGTATCCTGATAAACCAGGCATCAAGCAGGTATTCATCAACGCACAAGTAGAAGAGTTACTGGGCGATGACTGGTTATATAACGAAGGTTGTTTAAGCATTCCTAAAATACGTGAAGATATATACCGTGCCGAAGAAGTAACCATTCGTTACATGGATGAGAATTTTAAGGAACATGTAAATACGTTTGATGGAATAACTGCCCGTGTGATCCTGCACGAATATGATCATATCGAAGGAAAACTCTTTATCGATTACCTGAAACCGTTAAAACGGAAAATGCTCAAAGGAAAACTCGATGATATTTCAAGAGGAAAGGTGAGTGTTGATTATAAAATGCTGTTCCCTAAATAAAGCCCCTTTTATGAAAAAGCTTCTGTTTATTATTTTCTTATTGCTTGGGATAAATGCCAATGCACAAATTGAAATTTTAACGGTGTTAAACAAAAAGCCGGAGTCACGTTATTTAGTTGGCTTTGGCGCAATGTTGAAATTTGGTTACCCGATCTCAGAAGCAGATGATGTAAGTCTGGAAGTTGGGTTTAAGTTTATTCCTGAAATTGAATATCCTGATGCTTATGGCATCGCTTATATTCCAATAAAGGCAGGATACCGATATACACTCGACAGAAGTGGTACAGGGTTTTATGCAGAACCACAGATTGGCTACAGTGTATATGGGGCACGTAGTTACCAGGACGAATCGGGTATTGACGTTGATGAAACAATTAAAGGACCTGTTGGAGGTTTGAGTTTTGGTTATTTATTTCAACCAAAAAATATCATTCAGTTTGATTTGTCTTTACGATATGAGGCTGTGTTTTATCAGCAAACAGCAGCACATACAATCGGGTTACGGTTGTCGCACAATTTTAGTTTTAAACGAAGAGAGTATTGATAACTTCAGCAGGTTATTCATCATCCCCTGTTAGATTTTTCGCTTTCGTGTATACCCGCCACTTTTCAATTACCTGCTGCATATCTTTTGCCAGTTCGCTTTCAAACAACATCTTCTTTTGTGTTTTTGGATGTATAAAGCCTAATGTTTGTGCATGTAATGCATGGCGTGGACAAATGGTAAAACAATTATCTACAAACTGTTTGTACTTGGTGTAAACAGTTCCTTTTACAATACGATCACCACCATATGTATCATCATTGAATAATGGATGACCTATGTGCTGCATGTGTACACGTATCTGGTGCGTACGTCCAGTTTCTAACCGACATTCTACCAGTGTGGTGTAGCCGAAACGTTCAAGTACTGTATAATGTGTAATCGCTTCTTTGCCATATTCACCATCAGGATATACATCCATGATCTTGCGGAAACGTTGATGACGACCAACATGACCTGTGATTGTTCCGGCATCTTCTTTTATATCACCCCACACCAATGCCACATATTTCCGTTCTACTGTATGATTGAAAAACTGCTTGGCTAAATGCACGCTGGCCTGTTCAGTTTTCGCCATAATCACCAGGCCGCTTGTATTCTTATCAATACGATGCACCATACCAAAGCGAGGCAATTCATCTTCAGTAATATTGGGTTGTTGCTGTTGAAAATGCCATAATGCGCCATTCACCAATGTACCGGAATAATTACCGCAGCCGGGGTGCATCACCATGCCGGGCTCTTTGTTTACCAGCATCACCGAATCATCTTCGTACACAATGTTTAGCGGGAGTTGTTCAGGTTTTAGATTGGTATCTTCCGGCGCTGTATCAGTAAATGTTACTATATCATCGCCCGGTTTTACTTTGTAGTTCGCTTTAACCGTATTGTTGTTCACCAGCACCATGCCGGTTTCAATTCCACGTTGCACTTTATTTCTTGTGGCACCTTCAATCTTTGTCATCAGGTATTTATCAATACGCAAAGGTTCCTGTCCTTTGGTTACCACAAAACGTTTTTTTTCGAATAGCTCTTCCGAGCCATCGCCATTCTCCAACTCACTGTCTTCGTCTAACAATTCTTCGTCGATCATAATCCGCAAAAGTAAGCCCTGTAATTCATCTGTTCAAATCAAGTAAATTTGCAGGCTATGACACAATTGGTGCAGTTTGAAGATCTGGGTAATATGCCGTACAAACAGGCCTGGGATTACCAGGAAGTTTTATTGAAGAGGAATCTTGAAGTTAAAGCTGAGTTGCGTTTAGCAGCCATCAGTAATGAAAATCCAAATTCTAATGTCCAAAACCCAGAACCCAATATCCAATATCCAAATTCCAAAATCCAAATTCCAAATACAACACACCATCTGCTATTTGTTGAACATCCACCTGTTTACACTTTAGGTAAAAGTGGCAATGTTGAAAATATTCTCATCAGCGAAGAAGAACGTGCAGCAAAAGGAATTGAATACTATCCAACCAATCGTGGCGGCGACATTACATTTCATGGTCCGCAACAGATCGTTGGTTATCCAATTATTGACCTGGAAAAATTTGAAACCGATATTGGTAAATACTTACGGAAACTTGAAGAAGTAATTATTTTAACAATGGCTGATTATGGTTTGAAGGGAGAACGCAGTAAAGGCGAAACAGGTGTGTGGCTTGATCCTGATATCAAAGGGAAGGAGCGAAAGATTTGCGCCATGGGGGTGCGTTGCAGCCGCTGGATCACCATGCATGGTTTTGCATTTAATGTTAACACTGATCTCAATTATTTCAACTACATCATACCATGCGGTATTGAAAACAAACAGGTAACTTCTTTGGAAAAAGAGTTAGGACAGAAGATTGATTTCGAAGAAGCGAAAGAACGGGTGAAACAGAATTTTGAAAAAGTGTTTGATGTAAAACTATAATGGCTTGGCGAAGTAAAGCAGTGTTTTATGATCACCAAATATCCATTCATCTTTTTCTACTTTGTAAACATACATGAGCCATGAATGTCCACCCGATTTTATTTCGATCTGGTTATTCACAACAGTAATGGTACAAGGCAATACTTCAGTTTTATCTTTTGAATAAAAAGTAAGTTCTGCTGTTGCTGTTTTATCACCATTATCTTTTATTGATTTCACATAGCGGATCAATACTGATTCATTACTTACAGCTCCGGGCTTTGCCCTGCGACGGTACACCGTCCAATTAATACCTGCCAGATCTGCAAGGTTAGGATCTAACGGAGTATCAAGTACCGGATCGGTTACAGTATTTTTGCCAAGCGTTTCACGCCAGAAGATCTCTTTTTTGGCTAATGTATGAACTGTGCCATCATCATCAAGTAACAATAATTCCTTTTCTGTAATTGCAGCAATAGTATATACATCGGCAGCAGCAACTAATATATTTCCCGGTTCATCAATAAACGCAACACCACGCATAATGGTTTTTGTGCCATCTCTTGTTTCTACTTTATCGGCATCGGTAAAATGCAGATAAATGGTATCACCAATCGGGAGTGCAGCTTTATCAGCAGCTGTACGCTTTATTTCCTGCCATCTGCCCTGTAATTGTGCTAATGTAAAGTTGTAAGCCTGGCCTTTTTTTGACGCAGTTGTATTAACGGGGGTAACACCCTTTCTGCCAACACGTTGAGCCAATAGAAATGCAGGAGTGAATAACAATGCAGCAAGGAGTAAGGGTAAGTAAATTTGTTTCATGAATGGGTATGCAGGGGAAAGCAATCTGCATGACAAGGCAAAATACAAAAACAAGACCATTCTTCAAATAACCCATTAAAAGTTTTAATAATCCCGTGTAATCAGGAACTTATTCTTCTCTTTCAACTTGCCATCTTCCAGTAATTCGAAGTAATACCAGCCCGATTTCATAAAGTTTACTTTGTCGAGAGTAAGATAGGTGTCGGTTATTTTCGGAATAACAAACAACTGCGTGCCGTTTTCTTTCAGAAACCTGACGCTGTATTTTTTAGATAATGCATCGGGTAAACGAATCACAGGATTTCCATCATCCCCCGTAAAAATATATACTGATGGTACCCAAACAGGTTTGGAAGTAACATATTGCTTGTCTTCTTTTTCAGCTTCTCTTTGCTGTTGACCAGGTTTGTTAGTTGATTCCTTTATAACTGCTGTTGTTGATGATGAAGTATCGATCGTTAATTTTCTTGAAGGAGTAAAAACATAGTTTGAACCTTCAAATAAAATGAAGATGCGGTAATACCCACTGTCATTCTTTGCTGTTTTATCAACATAGCTGTAAGATCTGCTGCTGGTGTTGGGTACAGAGTGAATAGTACTGAAATTTCGTAAACTGTCTTTTGAACGTTGAATATTGATCTGAGATACTTTTTTGAATGTGCTGATCCAGCTGAGTACTATTTCACCATTCATTTTTTTTACTGCATTGAATTTCGGAAGCGTATCCTGTTGTGCTGTTGCAGAGGAGACAATAAAAAGAAGAAGAATGGGTAAGATCAGTTTGTTCATGGAATTGATATGTGTTCTGTTGGTTGTTCTCTTGCTGCACAAATATAATGCCGTTCAGAATAATAACGTTCCGGATGGTAAACTGTTGTTGCCCTGTAAACCGCCGGAATGAATGACCAGCAGATTGCTTTGATCAGGAAAATAATTCTCTTCTCCCAAAGCAATAACAGCCTGCATTAATTTGCCTGTGTACACAATATCGACAGGAATAGAGGTTTTCGTATAAAATGAATTCATAAAGTTGAGCAACGCATCATCGATGCGGGCATAACCTTTGCCCGCAAAATCAAACAATACAATTTGTTTTGCTGCCGATGAAACGGATGCATGTTGTAAAATGAATTGTTTCTGCTCATCTTCTTTTATTTTGAGCGCAGGTATGCCGATCACTGTTTGTGAAGCGTTGGCGGCAGATGCAATTCCTTTAAATGTAGTGCCCGTTCCCATAGAGCAAAGGATATGTGAAAATTCATCTGCTCCCGGTATATATTGCAGAATTTCTTTGCAGCCTTTCAAGCCCATTTCATTATTTCCTCCTTCAGGAACAAAGAGCAGATGCGGATGTTGCATGATAATTTTCTGAACTGCCTCACTTGTTGATGCATAGTCATCACGGCTTACAGAAATTAATTTCATGTTATATTTTCTGCAAAATGAGAGTGTAGGATTGAGCGGTTCAACCACTTCCCCCCGTACAATACCAACAGAAATCATTCCCTGTTCATAACATGCAAAAGCTGTTGCAGCCAGGTGATTGGAGTAAGCGCCTCCCATTGTAATAATGCCTCGCTTATGTTGTTCGCTTGCTTCCATCAGGTTGTACTTCAGTTTAAAATATTTATTACCGGAAATAAATGGGTGCAAAAGATCAAGCCTTGCAACTGTAAAACAAAAAGAATTTCCATTTATCAATGGCCATTCAACCCTGTTATATGAAATTATTCGTGGTATCGTTTGCATGATGTATCGGAACAATTGTTTCCTATCTTCGCACCGCTCAAAAATAATCGAATACATGCAACCTACATTATTGATTCTTGCGGCCGGTATGGCCAGCCGCTATGGCAGTATGAAACAGATGGAGGGCTTTGGCCCTGCAGGTGAAACTATTATGGACTATTCTATTTATGATGCCATTCGTGCAGGTTTTGGAAAAGTGGTGTTTATCATTCGCAAAGATTTTGCAGATAATTTCAAAGCAGTGTTTGAACCAAAGCTGAAAGGCCGCATTGAAATTGATTATGTATATCAACAACTCGATTCATTAACAAACGGGTATCCTGTTCCTGCATCACGAACAAAGCCTTGGGGAACAGCTCATGCAATTCTTTGTGCAAAAGATGCCATCAACGAACCATTTGCTGTGATCAATGCCGATGATTTCTATGGTCGTGATGCATTTGAAAAAGCATATACGTTTTTAACAACTGCATGCAGTCCCAAACAGCAATCGATCATCGGTTATGAATTGGCAAAAACATTAAGTGCAAACGGAACTGTAAGCAGAGGTGTATGCGATGTGGATGCTGAAAATAATCTTGTAAGTATTTCAGAACGTACCAAGATCTATGCAGAAGGCAACAAGATCATTTACGAAGATGCTGCCGGAAAACATGAAGTGCCTAATAACTCCAGTGTGAGTATGAACTTCTGGTGTTTCGATGTGTCAATTTTTAAATTGGCTGAAGATCTGTTTTCTACATTTCTGAAGGAACATGGCCAGGAAGAAAAGTCAGAATTTTTTATTCCGATTGTTGCTGATACTTATATTAAAGAAGGACTTGGTGTGGTGAAAGTGATTCCAACATCATCACAATGGTTTGGTGTTACGTATAAAGAAGATGCACCGGGAGTGCAGAAAAGTGTAGATGATCTTGTTGCTGCCGGAGAATATCCATCTTCGTTATGGAGTTAAGGAAAAAGTAATTTAATAACAGGAAGCTGCCCCGGTATAGTAAGCCGGGGCAGCTTTTTTTATTGAATGATCAAAATACCTGTTTGTACTTTCTTGTTTTTCTTCAACAGGCGGTAATAATGTATTCCCTTTTGTAATCCTGAAAGCGATACCTGTTCTGGATAGTCTTTGATTTGTTTTTGCAACACAACCCGACCGTAATTATCAATTAGCTGAAAGATCACTTCATCATCCTGTTCGGTAAGTACTGTAACAAAACCATTCACTAAAGCAGGGTTGGGATAAACAACCGCCTCTTTGTTTGCGGTAAAGAAAAGACTGGCCGTATCTGAAATGATTTTTCTTCCATCACTCAACTCAATTACTGCACGGTATAAATTAGTGCCTGCAATCAGGTTTTGATCAATGTACTGGTATTGTGTTGTATTTGCAGCAGGTTGATTAACTAATAATGAAAAACCGTTTGCTAAATATTTTTCAAAACTGATAGATTTTACATTATAAGTAGTGCTTAATAAAAGTGATAATGCTCCTTTATTATCTGCTGTAAGATCTGCGATAAAACTCCTGGTATAGCAAGCAGATCCCTGTTGCTCATAGTTGAAAGTGTAACTTCTTACTGCTGCTTTCCCTGACAATAAAGGCGTGACTGAATAATGTAATGATGGATTTAATTGTTTTGAAAGAACAACAAATGTATCGGCAGTTACCAGTAAAGGCTCCATGTACTTTGCTCCTAATTTCGAAATGCGGTAACCTGTTGCTCCTGTAACCGGAGGCCATGCAATTAAAAATGAATCAGGGCAGTTAAAGCCAACAGAGGTGGCAATGCGTTGCGAAATAGTAAATGTGTCGGTCACGAATGTTTTACCTGCAACAGATAACCTTAGCAATGCTTTGGAAATAATATTTGGAGTTACCAGTTTATAATATCCTTTTGTCAGATCAACAGAAGACGAAATAGGTTGCCAACTCGTTCCATCATCGGTGCTTAATTCAAGATTACCTGTTGTGTTTGCAAAGCCCGATTGAAAACGTAACACATTTGTTTGGTTGGGAAACAAATGATCGGAACCAGTAGGGAAGTGCCAATGGAATGTATCAATTGTATCCAACTGGTAGGCAATGGCAAAACTTTGTGCTCCTGCCGGAATTGCAAATCCTTTTACTGTAATTGTATAATCGTCCGCTGCAGGATTGTCAACTGTGATCTGCTCCACAACATTTAAACTATCACGCTTTCGTGTTGGCAATTGTTGCAGCGCCACAACAGTTGGCGAACTGTTGAGCACCCAAGGCAGCCAGCTCGTATTACTCGCAGTATGTGTTAATTCAAGATCAAGATCGTTGATCAATGCTTTTGTTGTGTTTGGTACAGCTTGTGGATCGCTCCATACCAATGTTAATTTCAATTGTTTGATATTGGCAGGAATGGTTACTGTAAATTGCTGCTGTGTGTTTGCCGTAACTGAACCAAGAAAGAATTGTCCGTTCGACATTGTTTCTACTGCATGTAATCCATTTACACTTCCATAGCCCGATTTAAAATCAATACCTGATGATTCTACATCATCAGCACTGTTTAGCAATACTGCTTTAATCAACGATGCAGGCGCATTCACATTGTTAAGTTGTTGCTTATAGATATGATGTAATACTCCACCGATGCCCGATACCAATGCGGCAGCGCCTGAACTTCCATCTTCTCCAAACGCAACCAGTTCAGGTTTTACTCTGCCATCAAATGCAGGGCCTTTTGAACTTGGGATCAACACTGTACCAAATGAATCAATATGACCAACAGTAATAATATTTTTTGCATGCTTAAAATTTCCTGTGAGATTCGAGTAACCAGCTAAGTTGATATACGTTCCTGTTGGCGCAGCTTGTGAACCGGAATTGCCTGCTGAAAAAATATGTAACAACGAAGGATTGTTTATTACAGATGCGTCGTAACCTGCAGCTTCTGCACCATAATAGCTTTCAACAACTGTTCCGTAAGAATGATTCTGTAACAACACTGATGAACCATTGTAATAACTATCAGGCTCAGGTAATAGGTTTTGAAAATTTGCTGAGCTGAGATTTGCTCCCCATGCTGCACCTTTTGTATTATACCATGTATTACTTCCGCCTGCCATCATGGTGGCCATAATGCTTGCATGGTTACTTCCTGTAGTTGAAGCAAAGGCTGATGGAAGAATGCGTCCTTTCAGATCAATATCTGTGGTGTCAAACTTTTGTTCTTTTACTGAAAGATGAATACCGTCTGCATTATAGAGTGGGTAACGATGTTGAATGGTAGAAATGCGGTTAACAGCATAATCAACAAAACCAAACAGCAATTCTTCTTTTGGTTGTTTACGAATGTCTGCAGAACGGATCGATGGATCGCTGATGATTTTTTCAAGCTCACTCCATTTGCATTCGATCACTGCAAGATTAGCCGGTTGATAAACAGAAATGAGTTTGATGGATTTATTTTTTGCAAGAACAGTTTCGAATCGTTTAAGATCATCTACTGAAACCGTATACAAATACACAGCATCTGCTTGCGATTTGGCTAATTGAAGACGAAGTGATGGTGATAATTTATCCACATTTTTTTTATCAGTAACCTGTGCAAAAACGCTGTTTAACAATAAAAAAAATACAGCACAAATTCTGATTGACTGCAAACCTGTTCGGAAAAGAAATAAATAGTTTGAATATATTCTCATCAGTTATAAATCTCATTAAAAAAAATCAAATCGCCATCCGTTTCTTTTTTCTGTGTAATCTTTCCTAGTGTTTTTACTTTTTTGTAAAACAGGGTTTCGCTTTGCAACGTTGCTGCAATGATCCGTAGTTAATACTTGATAAAAATAAATAATTTAAAGCGTCAATCATTTTTCAACCTAAACACAATTTAACATGAGAAAAATTGTTTTTGTTTTCACCGCTGTTGCATTTTCAGCGTTGTTTATTGTAGCCTGTAAGAAAGCTGCCAGAGAAACTGCAAATGCTGAAGTGTCGCAGGATGTTTTAAATCAAATTGCCGCCCAGGGATTTTCAACCGAAGGAGTTGTACAAACTGATGGTGGCTACCTGGTAGAAGGAGATATCCTTCTTACTAACGAAAACCTCCGGCATACGCCAACTTCAAACGAACTGATCTACGCTAATGAAGAGCATTACCGTACTACCAATCTTGTAACAGGTTTGCCAAGAACGATCACTGTAAAGCTGAATACAACACAGGCAAATTTTGTATCGGCAACAGATGAAGCCATTCGCCGTTACAATGCGTTGAACCTGCGTGTGCATTTTCAACGTATCACAGGAACAGCAACTGCCAACATCAACATTGTTACTTATTACCAGGTAAGTAATACATTAGGTTCGGCAGGTTTCCCAACAAGTTCAGGTAATCCATACAGCCAGATTCAAATGAACAGGTATTGGTACACACCAAGTATCGCTGTGAATGCATTGGCAACAACCATTGCACATGAAATGGGGCATTGCATTGGTTTCCGTCATACAGATTATATGAACCGCTCTTACAGCTGTGGTGGTTCTGCAGTTAACGAAGGTTCAGCAGGCGTTGGTGCTGTTTATATCCCCGGCACTCCATCAGGACCAAGCGCCGGTTCATGGATGTTGGCTTGCGGAAGTACTTCTTCTTCATTCAATCGTCCTTTTACAAGTGCTGACCAAACAGCGTTGAATTATGTTTATTGACTTTTTGCTTAAAATGCTGTGAAAAAAGCAATAATTAGCTTAACTTTCTAATTCGATCATAAACCTAAACATTTAAGACATGAGAAAACTATTTTCGATCATTGCTGTTGCTGCCTTTGCAGCATTATTTATTGTAGCTTGTTCCAAAGCCAATAAAGAGACTGGTGAAACAGAAGTTTCACAGGAGATTTTAAACAGTATTGCAGCATTGGGCTTCTCTACGAGTAACGTAATTGCTGCTGATGGAGGGTACGTTGTTGAAGGTGATATCTTTTTAGACCCAAAAGATCTTGCCGCTTCAAGGCCAGGGTCTCCCCGTTTAATTATTGCACAGGAGGAACAGTACAGTACATTTAACTTGGTTAATGCAAGTGGAGGCAGGACAATTAGCATCAGCGTAAGTGGAACAATCAACAGTACATTTTCTTTAGCGATTGATTCGATGATTAGAAGATATAATCAGGAAAATTTAAGCATTACGATGACAAGAGTGGCAAGTGGCGGCAATATTAATATCCGCATAGTAAATACAGGCCAATATATAGCTTCTGCAGGATTTCCCACAAGTGGCGGTAATCCTTATAATGAGGTTAAATATGCAAAGAAATATACAAACGGATATAGTTTAGGCTTTATAACTACTGTACTTACACATGAAATTGGTCAC
>JAKFDY010000420.1:0-7397 GCA_036675885.1 Lacibacter sp.
TTGATGAGCTTAAGCAAGCTAATTTCTGTTGCAATAAAAAACAATGACGACGGATAGGATTGTGGTTAGGGAATATTATACCCGTTCATAGTTCAAGAAAACCACCTCCGATTTTGAAGTGCTGATTTCTTTTAAACTCAGGTTGACCTGGTTTTTGATGTTTGAAAAAAGTGGCTTGCCTTCACCTAAAATGACGGGATAAACTGCAAGCTGGTATGCATCTGCAAGACCTTCATTCATAAAACTTGTGATAAGGCTGCCGCCACCGTAAAGCCAGATATTCTTACCAGGCTCTTGTTTAATTTCATTCACACGCTCAGCTATTGGTGAGCTGATGAATGTTGCTTTCCCATCTTCTCTCGGGTTATTTGAAAAAACATATTTCTTTTTGCTGTGTACATTTTTCCAAAGACTTTTTTCTGCTGCGGATGCATTGCTATCGGGTTGAAACTGTCCCCACAGATCATAACTTACCCTGCCATAAAAAACAGCATCAACACCTGCAAGAAATTGATCGAAGGCCGAACCTTCTCCCATTTCAGCAGCAGCATCATTGTTGATCCAGTCGATCTCTCCATTTGGTCCTTCAATAAAACCATCGAGTGTTACCGCAACGTTTACAATGATTTTCCGCATGTTGTTTTATTTTTTGTTTCAGGAGGTTCCCATGTTCCCCTGCTCATGGCAATATCAATCAATGCTTGCCCAAGCGGAGTCATTAACCCTTTTTCCTTCATTCGTTGTACCCGTTGCCTGTTGGGCTCGCTCCATTTACTTTTCGGGTTGCGTTTTGAAAACGTAAGATAAAAACTTTCTGCATCACGTTTTTTTGCTAAGCTGTCGATCCAGCCAAAGCATAACGCTTCTTCAGTAGCATCATTGATAGTAACACAGGGAATCGTACTTTTTTTATGATAAAGGATCAGCCAAACCGATTGTTCTTTCTGGCTGTTTTTGCTCAACCACTTACGCCACTCTTTTCTTGTTTTGGCATACACTGCCTGTTTGCCGTCTTTCATTTCCATAACGTATTAGTTTTTTCAGGTGATTAATGGATCAAAATTAAAATGACTGTATGACAACCCTATGGCAGCAGGATAAAACTGATTTTTGAAATGTGATTTTTGGACGTAGAAGCGGGTATCGTTATTGATCATTTCTCCAGTCCCAAACTACAACCATCCACTCAGTATCAGCCGGATCAATGTATGAATGAATTTCCTGAAAGCCGATTCTTTTATGCGCCTGCAATGAACGTGTATTGCTGCTGGCTATTTCAGTTATTGCAAGATCATATGTTGTACAGTAGAATTTTTTGTAGGCCGCATAACAGTTGTCGAAAATTCCCTGCCCTCGATATCCTTTATCAACACAAACCTGCCCAACAACAATATAGTTAACACTTGAAATGATCTTCTCTTTGTAAACGATTTGATCAAACACATCAAACATGGGAACCAATACCGGAATATCAAATCTTGATTGTTTGGTCATGGCCAACGCATAACCAATAACAGTTTCATCATCTTTTGCAATCACATGTTTCTCCAGGTCGTTCATTTTTTTCAGCACATCGTAAGAATGATTTACCGTTACAAAACCCTGGCTTTGCATTTCATCGACCGTTAAGCCTTGGGCTAAGTTTAATTGCTGAAGTTTTAAAATTCCTTCCAGTTCTTCTTTTGTGTTGGAAATGGAATAACTGATCATGCGTTTTGTTTAAACTAAAGCGAATAGTATGGAGGATTTCTTTGCGGTGAGCATGAAAGGTTCATTTCGTTGCAGGTTGATTTGTTTGCTCTACTATTTTCCAAAAGGAATTTTTTCGGGTGATTTTGCCATCACGAAATTCCCAAAGGTCGCAACCACGTACGTTCAATTTAACGCCTGAAGTGGTTGTTCCGGTAAGCGTCCATTCCGACACGCCTTGAGTTCCGTCAACAGATATCCAATGCTGGTCGTCAGCATAGTGAACATCAGGAATACCTTTGAACCGGCTTGCAAGACCTTCACGCACCTGTGCCTTGCCAATAAAGCGTTGTCCCCATGGTTCTGGGCCTCTCGGGAAATCAAAGGAACAATCATCGGAGAAGTATTCCATAATTGCGTCGAGATCATGTCTGTTAAATGCATCGAGCACTTGCTTCAGAGTATCTGCAGTCACTTTCATTTGCTGTAAGTTGGTTTTACTTGAGTTTTCTTTATTGTTGCAACTCAAAATTGTCAGGAAAACGGTTAGTATTATGATTAAATTCTGTTTCATGGTTCCCGTTGAGTTGATTTGGATGAATGTTTTTGAAGTTAGTTGGAGGGTATGGGTTGCCAAAGCATGATGCATAACGTTCAGGGCTTGCTGCTATCATGAAGTTAACAACAAAAAGCTGAATTGAAACTCGTTTGCCTGAACCAGGTACAGTGATGCAAACAGCAGAAGTTTCAATGTTTACCCTCACTTGCTGTCTTTCACCATTCACCATTGATCATTCTCCCTTTCTTTTGTGGCATCATAATTGGCTTATTAGGTTAAAATAGTTGCCATGAAAATTTTTGGAATAATACTGATCGCAGCCGGCATTTTAATGCTGGTATTTAAAGGGCTTAATTTTACGCAGGAGAAAAAGGTGGCGGACATAGGTCCATTAGAAATCAATACAAACGAAAAGAAAACGGTGGCGTGGCCAACTTATGCAGGCGTTATTGCACTCGTTGCGGGTGTTGCTTTAATAGCTTTGGATAAGAAAAAGGGGAGCTGAGAAGTTCTTAGCTCTTAGAATAGCAATGACTCGGCCTTTTGATTTTTTACTCTGCCTTGGTTACTGCTTCAAGAACCTATTTAAACATGCTTCAGGTTCGTGGAGATAGAACCGAGGCGTTATAGAACAAATCCGTACCGGTGAAATCAGGCAGTCGAGCTCAGATTGTTTTTTTGTAGTAAACATTTGCAGTTGTTTTTATCCAATCCCATATTTTCAAGGAACCATCTGTTTTGCATATCATCCGGTAACGAATTATAAAAGCAGAGAACAACGTTAACATGCCAATGAAGATGATTGAAGCATTAATACTTATTAAGTCTGCTATTATTCCTGTAAGTATTGCTCCAATGGCATAACCCAAATCTCTCCACAAACGAAAGATGCCAATACTTTTTGCCCTGTCTTGCGGATTTGTATTTTCTGCAATTGTTAC
The DNA here is from genome assembly GCA_036675885.1 of Lacibacter sp. GTDB lineage: Bacteria > Bacteroidota > Bacteroidia > Chitinophagales > Chitinophagaceae > Lacibacter. The sequence continues at coordinate 3,190 of JAKFDY010000420.1, forward strand.
CAGGAATGTTGGATACACCATTGCTGTACCCCATCCTAAAATGGAAGAGAGAATAATAAAATGTAACATCGTATTGGCCCAAACCAAAACCAGCAAAGCAATGGCTTGTAAAAACATTCCTATATAAAGCATGTCTTTTTTGCAAAACTTATCAGCCATTTTTCCGGTAAACAATTGACTGATGCCCCAAACAGCTGGATAGATTGCTGTAACAATTCCAATTTCACCAATAGTGAAGCCCTTAGCAGCAAGAAGAATCGGGAAAATACCCCATGCCATTCCATCATTCAGGTTATTGATTAATCCTGCCTGTGTTGCCGAACCTAAGTTTCTGTTTTTCCATGTTGTATCCCAGAATATATTCTTTAATCCCGGAATGGTATTGCTGATTGTTTCTTTTGCTACGTGATGCTTCGTGTCTTTTATAAGAAAGATGCTTCCGGCTAATCCTAAAAAAACCAACCCGATTCCCAAATAAAATGGATAAGGTCTTATACCGTATTCACTGGCTATCCAGCCGGTTAAAAATGCAATGATGGCAACTGAAATGTATCCTGCAAACTCATTTAAACCCATTGCAAAACCTCTTTGCTTTTCACCAACAAGGTCTATCTTCATTACTACTGTACTCGACCATGTTAAACCCTGGTTGATTCCTAACAGTACATTCGCTGCTATTATCCAGCTCCATGAAGGAGCAAACATCAGAATAAACGGAATAGGAATACCAATTATCCAACCGGCCACCAGCAATTTTTTTCTTCCGAATTTGTTTGCTAATGCGCCTGTGTAGTAATTAGTAATTGCCTTTACAATACCAAATGCAATAATGAAAGAAAGAATCGCTGTTTTTGCTGCAATATGAAATTCAACATCTGCTATGCGTGGTAATATACTTCTCTCCAAACCAACCATGCCACCTACAAAGCCATTGATGATAACCAATAATGTAAATTGTTTCCAGTTTTCTTTTAATCCTAATTGTACTCCCATATTTTCTTGCATTATGAAATTGCACACCTGTTTGCTCCGGCTTCCAGGTCAACCGGGTTTATATCACCGAAATCTCCTTTGATATTTTTTTCTGCAATGGACAGGTAATTAGCCGGTGTTGGTGGAATACGTTGCAGAATAGTATTGATAAACGCATCCTCTTTCAATTGAAGCATCGCAACATTTTGTTTTATACTTCTTATTGTAGTTTGAATGGGGTTGTTATCAAACTCTACCGGTTGACTTGTGTGGGCAGGCAATACAATTATATTTTCATTCAATGCTAATAATTTCTGTAAGGATTGAAAAAGCATTTTTGATTTCTGCATTGCTTCATCATTGTTTGCTTTCAAATCAGGCCTGCCAACCCCATTTGTAAAAAGTGTATCGCCTGTAAGCAATACTTTTTCATTAATGAGATAGCTTGTACTTTCTAAAGTATGACCGGGAGTTTGAATGGCTTTAATACTGATATTGCCGGTTTGAAAAACAGTTTTGTCTGTTACAGGCACAAAATCAAAATTTACTTTGTTGGGTACAGGAAGATGTAATGTTGCATTGTTGCTTTCTGCCAATTGCTTTGACCTTGAAAGATGATCTGCGTGAATATGAGTTTCTATTACATGTTTCAACGTAAATTTTTCTTTTACTAAAATTTCCTGGTAGGCTTCTACCGGAAGAGAAGCATCAATTATTATTGCTTCTTTGTTTGATGCTATTAGATACGAAAGACAACCTTTGCCTGTTCTCCTGAATTGTATTATTTCAAAATCAGGGAATGAAAGTTTAGCTGTGTTCCATGACAAACTCCAGCCCTTCATGCCTCCTTGCAGAGAGTAAGCTTCAAAGCCCTGCCTTTGAAGTAAGCTGGCAGCAATCATACTGGTTTTACCTCCTGCACAAATCGTTACTACCGGAACAGTCTTGTCAAGATGTAAGCCTTGTAATGCATCAGGATTGTTTGCTTTTAGTTTATCATAAGCATTATAATAAACACTGCCGGGAATGAACCACTCTGTTCTTTCCTGGATAGGTCTAATGTCAAGGATAGAAACTTCTTTACCTGTTTCTAACCAGGTTCTGAGAGTATTGGTATCAATTTGTTTTATGCTTTCCATATTATGAAGTATTACTTCACAAAGGTGACGGCAATAAATGGCTAATCGTTTATCATAAGATAAATAATTGAAGAGGACATCTCGTCTGCATTCATCATCAAATAACTTTTATGGTAAAAGAAAATGCGATGGTTTTCGGGAACAGGCAGGTTTTGTTGTCGCAGGCCTGGTATTGAAGATTTGCCTTCATTGTATGTTTCCCCTTTGGGATCTCCTTTGCCACAGTGGCTGGTATTTTTATTTCAAACACTCCATCAAACACGTCGAGGAAAATGTCAGTGTCTTCCAGTTTAAATTTTTTTGGCCGGGGGAACTGCGGTATGCCAATAATGATATTTTTATATTCACTGATCTTAAGAATCGTAGGGATCAAAAATTCATCATTTACTTTATTGGCCTGGATATGATACCCTTTCTTTATTTCAGTCTTCATTTTAATCACAGTGCTTTCGCCTGCATGAACAACAATTTCGGGCACTGTGATCTTTACAATATCAGCAGACAGCAATTCTTTTTTTTCCATCAACAGAAAAAAAGGGACTATGATAATTGCCCAATTCATTTATGCTCATTTTGAATTAAGCAGTGTGTCTAGTTTTTCTTTTAGCTTCGTTAGTCTTGCATCAAAACTGGTTGTATTCAGCAAAGAATAAAACCTGATCTTTCCTTCTTTATCAATGATCAGGTTAGAAGCCAAAGGCACTTCGTGTCTTGCAAGGTCAGGTTGCACGCCTTCAGGTGCATACTTGGCAGAAATCGTTCCATCCTCATCGAGCAATACAGGAAATGAGAAATTAAACCGGGCAAACGATTTTTCTACCAGCGCTTTATCTTCTTTAACATCCACAATAAACACTTCCACACCTTTGTCCCGGTAGCTTTTGTACAATTGCTGCAGGTAAGGCGCTTCCGCATTGCAAAAAGGGCACCAGGTAGCCGCAAAATGTATTACAACATACTTGCCTCTTAATTGTTCCAATGAATATGTTTTGCCATCAAGAGCTTTCAATGTAAATGAAGGGGCCATTTGCCCCAGCATGGGTTGCTGTTCCTGTGCTTTTGCAACAATTGAAAAGCATATAATGAACATAACAAACAGGCTTCTCAGGATCGACTTCATCGCTGATTTTTTTAGTTTAAGTATTTATTTTTTTTCTGCAATCAGCGAAACACTTTTTACACCATAATCTCTACTCGTAGCAACGTCTTCTGCTGGGAAGAAAGGTGCGGAGAGTGTTTGTGTTTATGGTAGTTGTTTCAGGCATAGTAAATATAATTGCACAAAATTTTCAGCATACCTGATGCGATTACAGGTTTGCGTTTGGTATAATCCGGCGAAGGGATTTTCGGACAGCAAATAGTTTTTTTCTAAAATATTAAACGGTGCAAGAAACGGCTCCGCTTGCCAATACTTCAACCAGGTTTGCAGCGGTTACAATTTTTGCCCCTTCAATAAGGTCGGCATCGGTAATGCCCCTTGGTTTTGTGCAGGCGCCGCAGGCCCATATTTTTCCGCCATTTGCAATAAAAGAATCCATGATCTCTTTTACAGGAGTAAACCCTTCTTTTTTTACCTGTTCAGCATAACCTTTGGTAGCTAACCAAACTCCCTCAACAGTAAGGAATATAGTCGCTTGCTGATCTGCTGTTACAGCAACATTTCCAACAATAAAGGGAAGAATAGCTCTTTCTGCTTCTTCTTTCCCGTGCGTGCAATGAAATAATAACGGTTGTTTCATGATTTAGTTTTTAAGTGATTTTTTTTTGAATGTAATATTGTGTCTCTGTCTGGTTGATCTCTTTTGTTTCTATGAGTGAATGTCCTGTCAACCGGCACCAGGCAGGAACCCCTTCCCGTGATGCGGGGTCATCATTATAAACCATGAGTACTTCATTGCCTTGCATGGATGATATTGCTTGTTTAATGTTTGGCGTAAGATTTACGCATGCCATACCCGAAGCTTTCAGTTCTTTATCTGCAATCATACTTAATGAATTTTAAGGATTAGAAAATCTGATACCTTTTAGTTTAAGTGGTTATTTTTTTTCTGCAATCAGTGAAACACTTTTTACACCATAATCTTTTGAAGCGCCTTG
>JAKFDY010000421.1:0-6065 GCA_036675885.1 Lacibacter sp.
ATTAAAAAAAGGGAATCTATAAACAATATAATTAAGCAATTTTTAAATCAACTTTTTATATGAATCGTCGTGATCTTCTAAAACAAATAGCATTACTTACCGGTGGTGCGGTAATTGGTGGCGAGCTATTTTTGACCGGTTGTAAAACCGGCGCAAAAGCAGATGCAGGTTTTACAGCGGCAAATATTTCTTTACTCGATGAAGTAGCTGAAACAATTATACCGGCAACTTCAACACCTGGTGCCAAAGCTGCACAGGTTGGTGAGTTTATGAAAGTAATGGTAACCGATTGTTACACACAACGCCAGCAGGATGCTTTCGTGAACGGTATTGGTGAATTGGATGAGGTCTGCAAAAAAATGCACAGCAAACCGTTTATGGAATGTACACCTGAACAACGCAAAGCATTGCTGGTAAGCCTTGAAAAAGAAGCAAAAGAGTTTAATGAGAAACGAAATGAAGCTGATAAGCCATTGCGTGAAGAACATAACAAAAAGAATGAAGCTCTTGCATGGAAAGATCAAACAGAATTTGAAGATGCCCCGAGTCATTATTACACCATGATGAAACAGTTAACCCTGCTTGGTTTCTTTACTTCAAAAACCGGTATGACGGAAACATTGCGTCATATTCCTATTCCTGGTAAATACGATGGAGAGTTCGCTTATGCAAAAGGTGATAAAGCCTGGGCAGAATAAAGAACAAAGCAACGGCTTGGTTCTTGCAAACGTCTTAAAACAGTAAACGCTCAACTGAACAAATTCTGTTGCTATGTTATTGATACAGCAACGGGATCTTAATCGAAAATAATATGGCTTACAATCGCAGATCATTTTTAAAAACATCGGCAGCAGCCACTGCCGGTATTTCACTTGCAGGCTTGCCATTAATTTCATGTGCAACTAAATCATTGACTGATACGAAGAAGTATGGTCTCCAGTTGTACACCGTGCGTAATGATGTAGCAAAAAATCTTACCGGCACATTAGACTATGTCGCCAAAGCAGGTTATTCGCAAATTGAATTATATGGTTTTGATGGTAAAACATTCTTTGGTAAATCGCCGAAAGAATTTAAAGCCATGCTTGATGCAGTGAAATTAACAGCACCGAGTGGTCACTATAATTTTGGCCCGGTGTTAACGGAAGGCAATCTTGATTTCTGGAAGAAAGTATTGGAAGCTGCCAACATCATGGGAAACGAATATGCAACGATTCCCTGGTTAGATGCAGATAAGCGTGGTGCTGATACACTTCCCAAACTTGTTGAGCTGGTGAATAAAGCTGCAGAACTTACCAAAGCTGCTGGCTTAAAACTGGCTTATCATAATCATGATTTTGAATTCAAGAAACTGGATAATGGTAAATCTATCATGCAAACCCTGTTAGAAGGTACTGATCCTTCTATGGTTGATTTTGAATTGGATATCTACTGGTCATCATTTATGAATGAAGATGCTGTTGAATGGTTTAATAAATATCCCGGCCGTTTTACCATGTGGCATGTAAAAGATCTTACAGTTAATAAAGAAGGCAAAAAAGAAAGCACGCAGGTGGGTGATGGCACGATCAATTTCAGTAAAATTTTTGAGCACAAAAAACACGCAGGTCTTAAATATGCATTTGTTGAGCAGGAAGCATACACAATGCCCGAAGAAGAATGCATTAAGAAGAGCATTGCTTACATGAAAAAGAAAAACTGGGGCAACGGTTAATCTTTTATCATTAACGATACAAAGCACAGGCTAAACGCCTGTGCTTTTTTATTTACGGTCAGTTCGTGAAAATTCGTGTAATTGGTGGCTTCATTTTTATTACTTTCAAGCATGAAAAAGCTATTCTTTCTTTTATTGCTGGTTTCAGCCATCAGTTCAAACGCACAAACAAAAGATGAGCAACACATCCTTTCCATACTTGATGCACAAACCAAATACTGGAACGCCGGTGATCTTGAAAATTTCATGAAAGGCTACTGGAAAAGTGATTCACTGATGTTTATTGGTAAAAGTGGTATTACTTATGGTTACAGCAATACATCAGAAAACTATCGCAAGGGTTACCCAACAAGAGATGCGATGGGTATTCTGAAATTCAATATCCTGAAAGTAGAAAAAATATCTGCCGATACTTATTTTGTTGTTGGTAAATGGCACTTAACAAGAGAAAAGGTTGGCGATGCAGAAGGGCATTATACCTTGCTGTTTAAAAAGATAAAAGGCGAATGGGTAATTGTGGCAGATCATAGCAGTTGATTATCGTACATTACAACATAAACTAAAACATATGTTCCTCATCATCCTCGGACTTATTGCAGTTGCAGTTGGGTTTGCTATTGCAAAAACAGATAGTCCTTTGCAAAAATTTACAAAACTAATCCAAACACTCGGTGTTGTAATTTTCCTTATAGGCGTAATAACTTCCTGTATTGTGCAAATTGATGCAGGGCAGGTAGGTGTACAAAAACTCTTTGGAAAAGTACAAACCCGTATTCTGCAAAGTGGTTTAAATTTTGTAAACCCATTAGTTGACGTCATTAAGATGGATATAAAAACAAAAAATTATACGATGAGTGGTGTACATGACGAAGGAGATAAAGCCGGTGATGATGCCATTCGTGTTTTAACTGCAGATGGACTGGAAGTAACGATTGACCTTTCGGTTTTGTACCGTGTTGTTCCAAGTGAAGCACCCAGGCTACTTGCACAAACAGGTGAAGATTTTGAAGACAAAATTGTTCGTCCCCTTACCCGAACACGCATCAGGGACAATGCCGTTTATTATGATGCTGTTGCACTTTATTCTACTAAGAGGGATGAATTTCAGCAACGTATTTTTAAAAACATAGAAGAAGATTTTAAGAAAAGGGGGTTGCTTCTCGAAAACTTATTGGTTCGAAACATTACACTCCCCGCCAGTGTAAAAGCTACTATTGAACAAAAGATAAATGCCGAACAGGATGCACAAAAAATGCAGTTTGTATTGCAGAAAGAGAAACAGGAGGCCGAACGCAAACGTGTGGAAGCGCAGGGTATTGCCGATTATCAACGGATTATCAGCGAAAGCTTAACCGACAGGCAACTGCAATATGAAAGTATAAAAGCCAATCTTGAGTTGAGCAAATCACCCAATGCAAAAATTATAATCATGGGGAAGGGAAACACACCAGTGATATTGAATGCGGATAAATAAATTTACAACTTCCCCTTCCACAACCTGTAATAGAAATAGATCAGTCCGGTAAGTGAAGCAAGGAAAACAATGTAGTAAATGATATTCCCCAGGCGTGGTGTGCCTTCAAAGAAAGCCCAGTTGAGATACAAACCAAAGGTCATGTGCAGCAACAGAAAAAGTATGCCCATTGAAACCGTTTGAACGATCCGTTTCAAAAAATCCTGGGCTTCCGGTTCCATACCACTCATAACAGGTAAATTTTAAGGAAAGTTACGAACATAAGATATGCTGTTGCACGGGAGTACAACAGCATATCTATGATTTTGTTTTGTTACAGCGTAAACCGAATGGCAAAACCGCCCCAGTTGCCATAGAAACCATTTCTTGATCCAGCGGCAAATTCAACACTTGGTTGCCAATCGAGTGCAAGATTCAACGGCATGTTTGTGAATTTATAATCGATACCAACAACCCCATCGATACCAACAGCAGTAATTCCTTTGTATAAACCAACGTGTACACCTGGCCCAATATACCATTTCAATGCACCTTCCGTACTAAGATTGCCATGAAATTCATACAAACCACTGATGCGTGTACCATATCGATCAAAATAACCGATAAATTCCAATGCATTTTTTTCAGTAATAAATGTTTTGAGCGATACACCGGCACCATTCCACACTTTAACACCAATAGCTGTTTTATATTCAGTACTGTTGGCTGTTCTGTTTTGTGCCATTACAACATTGAGCGATACAACAAAGAAGAGAAGGAGTAAGATTTTTTTCATCTGTCTGATTTTTTTATTGCCTGTTCTTTAAACCTATTTACAATTATAAATGCCGCAAAAATAGTTATTTCAACAGCAGATTTTCAAATTGAGTACTATCACCACTGAATACATTAAAATCAACTTTACCTGGTATACCATTTACACGGCCGCTTTCGCTGTGTTGCCAGAAATGCCAGTCCCGTTCAATACGTGGCGCAACCGGACGAAGATAATGTGCCACCCATAAAGGATATTCATCAAACTCTTCCTTTAAGTACTGTTTGTAAAAATCAGAGTTGGTGTAAATGATGGGCTTTACTCCGTAAGCCAGTTCCGCAGCATACAAAAATGCTTTCACCCGTTGCTGCAAGATGGTTTTGCTAACACCATAGGTTTGCTCAACATCCAGTACAGGAGGCAGATCACCTTTCTCCAGTTTCACACACTTCACAAAATTTTTTGCCTGCATTGTTCCATCTTTCGCAGCAATAAAAAAATGGTAAGCTCCACGGGTCATACCTGCTTCTCTTGCTTTACGCCAGTTACGTTTAAAATGAGAATCGGTGCCGCCATTGCCTTCTGTGGCTTTGATAAATGCAAAACTGATCTGTATTCCTTCAACGTTCATTCCTTTCACCGCATCCCAGTTAATGATCTGTTGGTAACGACTAACATCAATACCATGCAGACTGTATTTTGTAGGAATAGTGATGCCAAATTCACGGTAACGGATCATGCCGGCCTGGCGCTCGAGCCACCAGTTACGCACAACTAAAAAAGCACCGCCTGAAAATACAAGAGCTATGATAATAATGGGGACATAACGAAGCGATTTCTTTTTCTTGCGGGCCATAAACGGTTGCAAATCTAATTTCAACAAACAGAAAAACAGACGATCAGCAGGTTTTTAATTTTTTATTGGCGAATCATTGCCAAAAGGCTCGAAGTAGCACAAAGAAGAAGGTCAATGCCCTTGCAGTATCATTTTAATTTAAAGTTCGCCACAGCATTGTTATTTTGCAGCATGCTGTGGCTGCTGCTTACAATTTTACTGTTGATTCCCTATTCGATACTGTTGTTACTGTACCGGTATTGGTGGAGCAGGTCTGCAACACGCAGCGTTCCTGCATTCTTTGTTCCGACTACACCCTTTACGATTCTGATTCCCGCCCGAAACGAAGAAAAAAATATTGTTGATTGTCTCCAAAGCATTCAGCAATTAAACTATCCGAAAGAGTTGATTGAAGTAATTGTAATCGATGATTTCAGCAATGATGCAACTGTTGCAATTGCAAAACAATTTTCAGCTGTGCAGGTGATCGAGTTGAAAGAAATAGTAAAAGAAAAGATCAATTCGTATAAAAAGAAAGCCATTGAAGTGGGTGTTGAACAAGCAACAGGCAGATATATAGTTACAACTGATGCTGATTGTACTGTACCAAACAACTGGTTACGCAACTTTGCTTACATCATCGAGCAACAGCCAACGGTTTTTATTGCTGCACCTGTTGCAATGAAAGAAGAAAGCTCATTCATTAAAGTATTTCAATCACTTGATTTTTTAACACTGCAGGGAATTACTGCAGCTTCTGTTGGTGCAGGTTTTCACAGCATGTGCAATGGCGCCAATCTTTGTTACAGTAAAGAAGCATTTTATACTGTTGGTGGTTTTAAAGGTGTGGACCATATTGCCAGCGGAGATGATATGCTGCTGATGCATAAACTGTACAGCCGTTTCCCAACACAAGTGCATTACTGCAAAGCTGCAGACAGTATTGTACACACCAACCCTGTTGAAACAGTGGGTGAATTTTTCCGTCAGCGGATACGTTGGGCCAGCAAAGCCGATCAATATGATGATAAACGTATCTTCTGCGTATTGCTGCTGGTGTATTTGCTCAATGTATTCATTGTCGTTCTTTTTATTGCTGCTTGTTTCAACAGTAGTTTATGGATGCTGCTGGCAGAAAGTTTACTTTTCAAAACAATTGTTGAACTTGTTTTTCTGATACCGGTTGCAAATTTCTTTCAAAAGGAAAAACAGTTGTGGTGGTTTCCGTTTGCACAGCCTTTTCATATTGTGTACACGGTTATTGCAGGTTGGCTGGGTAAGTTTGGTA
>JAKFDY010000422.1:0-8803 GCA_036675885.1 Lacibacter sp.
CTGGCCATGCAGAAAAACAATTTCAAGCAAGCCGAAAGCTATATCCGCCAGGCGCTGCGTAAAGGATTGCCCGACAAGGAAAACCAGGCGGCAGCCAACCTGCAGATGTGCAGTATTATGATGAACAAAAGGGAATTCAGGGCGGCAAAAGAGTTTTTCCGCAAGGCAAAGGCGCTGAAACCTTCAACACAGCAATTGGCCGACCAGATCAAACAAATGGAGAAATATATTTCCCGGATGCCGGGCTAAGAAAGTAAAGTAAGAGGCAGAATGGTATTTTGTGAATGGATAGCTTATTCGTTCTGCCTCTTAAATATCTCTTTACAGGTAAGCTGATGAATAATCAGCGGGTGTGTAGGATAAACAACGGCTAAAACCTTCAACATTGTAAAAGTACCCCTCCCACTTCATTCAAAAAATACCACTTATAGGGTATAAACCTACCCGCCAGCAAATAAAAAACCGTCTTTTTTACTAAAAAAGACGGTCAATGCTGTACGGTTTGGCTGGATTTTAAAAACGGGCTTCGTAGTTAGTACATGAAAATTAGGCTAAAACCTATTCTGTTTAACTTTTTGCCACTTTATCTTTTGCAAGCTTTATCCACAAACGGTGAAGAGCCAATTTCACAGACTATTCAAAAATCTTTACGGGCACAAGGTGAGAGAATTAACTTTGAAGCATGTCCATTAACAAAGAACGCCTGGAACAAAGGTTCCTTGAAGAATACGAACGACTCAATGAAAAACAGAAGCTGGCTGTTGATCATATTGAAGGACCCGTGATGGTAATTGCCGGACCCGGCACTGGTAAAACGCAGATACTTGCAAGCCGCATTGGAAAAATTTTGCTTGAAACCGATGCGCTTCCACAAAATATTTTATGCCTTACTTATACAGATGCAGGTGTAGTGGCTATGCGCAAACGTTTATTAAAATTCATCGGGCCTGATGCATACAAAGTAAACATCTACACCTATCATGCTTTTTGTAATGATGTAATACAGGAAAATCTTTCACAGTTTGAAAAAACAGCACTCGATCCATTGTCTGATCTGGAAAAGATCGAACTCTTTAAAGAACTCATTGATTCATTCCCGAAAAATCATCCGCTGAAACGATACAGAGGTGATGTGTATTTTGAGATCACCAATCTTGATCGCTTATTCAGCACGATGAAAAAAGAAGGCTGGACAGCTGCTTTCATTGAACAAAAGATCGATGAGTATCTGAAAGATCTTCCTGCACGTGATGAATATGTTTACAAACGCAAGTACAAACAATTCAACGCAGGTGATCTTAAAAAAGAAAAGCTTGATGAAGAAACCGAACGCATGGAAAAACTCCGTGCTGCTGTAAAAGAGTTCGATCGTTTTCAGCAACTCATGCGCAAACGCAACCGATACGATTTTGATGATATGATCACCTGGGTCATCAAAGCATTTGAAGAAAATAAAAATATGCTCGCCAATTACCAGGAGCAGTTTCAATATATATTGGTTGATGAGTTCCAGGATTCAAGCGGTACACAAAATAAAATTGTTGAATTACTCATCAGCTATTGGGATCAGCCGAATGTATTTGTTGTGGGTGATGATGACCAGAGTATCTTCCGTTTCCAGGGTGCAAACGTAGAGAATATGGAAGGCTTTGCAGGCATGTATGCAAACGACCTCGTTACAGTTGTGTTATCAAACAACTATCGATCAACACAACCTATTCTTGATATTTCAAAATCGCTTATCAACAGAAACGATGAACGGTTAATTAAAAAGATACCGGGCTTAACAAAAGATCTTCTGGCGAGTAACAGCAAGATCAATCACCTGCTGTACAACCCTTCGATCAAATCATACCAAACACAGCGGGAAGAAATGATCGATATTACATTACAGGTGCAACAGCTGTTGAAAGAAGGCATTTTACCTGGCCGCATTGCTGTTATTTATAAGGAGAATAAATATGGAGAAGAGTTAACGCATTACTACAATCATCTGGGTATTCCGTTTTACAGCAAGCGTCATTTAAATATTCTGGAGTTGCCGTTGGCACAAAAGATCATTCTTATACTCAAGTACCTTGCTGCGGAGCATGATGTGCCGTATGGTGGCGATGAAATGCTGTTTGAATTATTACATTTCAGCTGGTTCCATATTCCACCCATTGAAATAGCAAAGCTTACAGTTGAAGTTTCGGCCACACAGTTCAGCGATAACAAAACATCGCTCAGAAGATTATTGTATGAAAAAGCACATGCACCTGCCAAAGATCTTTTTTCGCAAGGCATTCATCATGGCTTAAAAGATGCAAGTGGCATTTTTGAAAAGCTTGTTGGTGATGTGCCGAATGTTACGTTGCAGCATTTGTTCGATAACATCATCAGGGAAACAGGTATTCTCAAACACATCATGCAAAGCCCCGATAAACACTGGCAGTTAAAAGTACTCACCGGTTTATTCGATTTTGTAAAAGAAGAAACAAGGCGTGATCCGTTACTTTCACTGCAAGGTTTGGTTTCTATTATTGAATTGATGGAAAAAGAAGAGTTGAAATTACCATTGGTGCAGGTGAGCGGCAGCGACAACGGTGTAAATCTTTTAACGGCTCATGGCTCCAAAGGTTTGGAATTTGAACATGTGTTTGTGGCAGGTTGCAACTCCGGCTATTGGGAAAAGAAACGTAACCCTTCGAATGGTTACAAATTGCCGGATACTATTTTCACAACTTCATCTGCAACAAAAGAAACATCAACTGAAGAATTACGTCGATTGTTTTATGTGGCCATCACAAGAGCAGAAACTCATCTCAATCTTTCATTCAGCCAATTCAGGAATGACGGCAAAGAACTGGAACCATCGATGTTCCTCGAAGAGATCAGAGAAGAACAGCCAATTGATATTGTACCAGTGATGCTTAGCCCGGAAGCATTGAGTGAATTCACTGCGTTGTTGTTTGGCGAAGCACAGGCACCTGAAATTGAAAAGATCGAAGAAAGTTTTATTCAGCCCATACTGGAAAAATTTGTGATGAATGTGACGGCGTTGAACAACTATTTAAAATGTCCGCTGGAATTTTATTTCAAAAATCTCATTCGTATTCCATCACCTAAAAATGAAGCAACGGAATTCGGTTCATCTGTTCACTATGCGTTGGAGCAATTGTTCCGGAAAATGCAGGATAGTAAAACAGATAGCTTTCATTCAAAGCAACAATTCATTACCGACTTTGAATGGTATATGCATCGCCACCGTGAAAGTTTTACCAAAGAACAGTTTAGCCGGAGAATGGAATATGGACAGGAAGTATTGAGTAATTACTATGATAAATACATCAACAGTTTCTCCACCATCGTTGCCATTGAACGCAACATCCGCAATGTGATGATCAAAGGCGTGCCGTTGAAAGGAAAGCTTGATAAACTTGAGTTCGATGGTAAAGCGGTGAATGTGGTGGATTATAAAACCGGAAATGTTGATAACGCTAAAGAAAAACTGCAAGGCCCAAGTGATAAACAACCCGATGGTGGTGATTACTGGCGACAGGCTGTGTTCTATAAAATTCTTGTTGATTACTACGAAGCAAAAGACTGGAAAGTGGTAAGTACCGAATTTGATTTTATTGAACCTGATAAAAAGAAAGAATACCGTAAAGAAAAGATCGTTATTACACCTGCAGATATTGAAACCGTAACACAACAGATTGTTCAGGTTTGGGAAAAAATTCAGAACCGTGAATTTTATATTGGCTGCGGCAAAGAAGATTGCCACTGGTGCAATTTTGTAAAAACAAATGAAATGGCCGTGGTATTGCATGAATTGGAAGAAGATTCAGAGGAATAGTGATTGGCGAAGAGAAAAAAGAACACAAAGAAAAAACACAGAGTTTATTAAACCCTCTGCGAAAAACTCAGTTTCTTCGTTCTCTGCGTCAACTTCAAATAACCTGTTAATCCTCCCTGCTCTAAAATCACCGTTCACACAATTAGCCTAAGTTTGCAACTTCTATGACAGCAGGCAGAATTATATCTTTTTTAGTTATCAGCGCTTTGTTTATTGGGTTATTCAGCGGTAGCGGCTGTGCCAATATTGTACCGCCCAGTGGTGGCCCAAGAGACAGTTTACCTCCTGTTCCCGTTTCGGCTACTCCAAAAGATTCGGCCACGATGGTTAAAGAACAAAAGATCACTATCACGTTTGATGAGTTCGTGGAATTAAAGGAGCCAAATCAAAAAGTGATCATTTCTCCTTACCCTGTAAAAGACCCGGTGATTGAATATAAATTACGCACCATTACTGTTCGCCTGAAAGATTCGTTGTTACCCAACACTACCTACAACATCAACTTTGGTGATGCTATTGTTGACCTCAACGAAGGGAACATCCTTAAAAATTTTCAATACAGCTTTTCAACAGGCACATCCATTGATTCAAATCAACTATCGGGCAAAGTTATTCTTGCAGAAACAGGAAAGACCGACAGCACCATGTTTGCTTTGTTGTACCTCAAAGAAGAAGACTCAACTGTGTTCAAAGAAAAACCCATGTATGTAGCAAGGGTTGATGGAGAGGGGAATTTCCGTTTCAACAATTTGCCCGTAGGCAAATTTTATGTGTATGCATTGCGTGATGAAGACGGCAACAAAAGATACACACAGGGTATTGAACAATTTGCTTTTCTCGATTCAATAATAACAGTCAGTACCAGCACTCCGGCTGTTCAGTTGTATGCATTTGCCACAGAGAAGGAACGACAGAAAACAACGGCCACGCAAGATAAAAAAGCGGGGCTTATTGTATCAGCTAATTTAGAAAGTGGTGCATTTGATCTGCTCGATACCTTCAGGCTGCGCTACACAAAACCAATCCGCAATTACGATCTGTCAAAGATCCGCCTGGTACAGGATTCCATTCAGACGATCACAAACTTCAGTATTATAAACGACAGCATCAATAAACAACTTCTTTTAGTTAATACCTGGAAGCACGGTGGCAAGTATGATCTTTTTCTTGATAAAGAATATGCAGCTGATACTTCCGGGTTAAAATCATTGAAGAACGATACCATTTCTTTTCGTGTAAAAACAGAAAAAGAATATGGTTCTGTGCGCATCCGTTTTAAAGAGCTCGACACTGCTTCTCATCCTGTTTTACTATTTTATATTAATGATGACATTGCCGGTCGTTATCCATTGAATGGAAAAGAGTTTTTCCGACCACAGTTCAAACCCGGCACTTACAAACTAGGTTTGCTGTTCGATACCAATCGAAATGGGGTGTGGGATGCAGGCGATTATTTTGCAAAACCTAAACGTCAGCCCGAACTTGTTGAGCCTCTCAACAATACAATCACAGTAAAAGAAAACTGGGATAATGAACTGGTGATTGAACCGGGCAAACCGGAAGTGAAAACTCCCGGTCGTCAATAACCGTCTTTCCTTTTCGAAGCTGTATTAATTCGGCATCCTTCGTACTTTCGCTGCATGTCTTTCTCTTCGTCTTTATTGGAACAGGCCGTCAACGAATTTTCCAAGCTACCCGGCATTGGTAAAAAAACGGCGTTGCGTTTAGTGCTTCATCTCATCAAACAACCGCAGGAAGAAACACAGTTGTTTGCCGATACTATTGCACGCATGCGGAGAGAGATCAAATTCTGCAGTAAGTGTTGTAATGTATCCGATACAGAAATATGTAACATCTGCAGTAATATCTCCCGCAAAAAACAGATCATTTGCGTGGTAGAAAATATACGAGATGTAATTGCCATTGAAAGCACGCAACAGTTCAACGGACTGTACCATGTGCTTGGCGGTGTTATTTCTCCATTAGACGGTGTTGGACCAGATCAGTTAACCATTGAACCATTGATCAGCCGTTTAAAAGAAGATGAAGTGGAAGAACTCATCTTTGCACTTAGCCCCAACATACAAGGCGACACAACATTATTTTACATCAGCAAAAAAATAAAAGACCTGCCGGTTAAGATCACCACCATTGCACGTGGTATTGCATTTGGCGGCGAACTGGAATATGCAGATGAATTAACACTTGCCCGCAGTTTACAGAACCGCCAGCCTGTTGCCAATTATGTGAGCATGAAATAATACATCATTTCACTACCTGAGTTTAAACCTTGCACTCACAATTACACCAGCGTTATACAAACGAACTTTACCATATCCAATTCCGGCCGTTGGGATCTTTATGCTTGGTTCTGCCATTAATGAAAACCGGTTTGTTATTTTCCGTTCTACAATTGCAGAAACATTTACACTGGAAAATAAATGGAAACTGTTGTTGTTCCATGAACGGGTGGTGACGGTATCCCTCCCGTACTGATTCTTGTAATAATACTCATAGGCTTCTTTACGCATGATGTATGATGATGCACCTGCTGATATATACATACTTGTTTGCCTGACAGTTGCTATCCTGTACGCTACACTCAAAGGAATCTCAATGATCTTACAATCCGCATCAATCTTTTTAAAGTAAACATAGTTTGTCCAGGTGCTGTTGGCAGGATTATAATCCTTATCACGGGCCGTATAAATTTTGGTAGCACTCGCTATACCTGTACGAAGGGCAATTCTATTGCGGAAACTATACTGTACTCCTACTCCCACCAATGGAGTTAATTTACCCCAGGTGTTAAACGCAGTACCGGGTGTTTCAAGCCCTGTGCTGAAGGTTAATGAAAAATTATTTTTAACCGGTTTCCTGATTGCCGCACTTTTTTCACTCGTTACAACCAACGAACTATTCTTCGCTGGCTTGTTCGTCAGTAACAGGAAATTATTTTTGTCGGTAAGCGAAGCAACTCTGCCGGCAGGAGTTAATGATACTTCTACAGGAGCTTCGGGAATAGTGTGTTTTACAAATTCCTTTTGCTTCGGCTCATCTTTTTCAGTTTGAAAAAGAGTCAACCTATTCTGGTTCGGTTTTGTTGGTTTAAGTTCAGTGGTAACTATTTTTTCAGTCAGTATTTCAGGATTGGTTGAATGAGTATTGTTTTCTTCATCAGCAACAGGAGATTGCGGCACAGCAGTTTTTTCAATTACAGGAATGTGGTTAGCAGTTAAGCTGTTTGCACTGCTTATTCTGCCTTCATAAGGTTGCGATGTTCGCCTTGCCGGAATGAATGTAGTTAACGATGCCAGAATAACGCAGCTGAGAAATAAGATATACGGGAATACTCTATCATTATTCTCAGGCAAATGTTTATCCAGCAATACCTCCATCTTCTTCCACGATTCCTCTTCAAGCTTTGGGAAAGAATCAGGATCAGGTTCTCTTAATTTTTTATATAAATCATCAATAGGCATTTATTTCTTTTTTAGTTGATTTTTGCAGGAGCTTATTCTGTAAAAAAGCCCTTGCCTTTGCAAAATTTGATTTGGATGTTCCTTCGGAAATGTTCAGGTGCTGCCCTACCTCTTTATGTGTCATTCCTTCAATGGCATACAGGTTAAAAACGATGCGGTAAGCAGGACTTAGTTCCTGAACAATTTTGATCAATTCATTGTAGGAGATATTAGCCAATACATCCTTCTCTTCACCTGCGGTTACATTCGTTTGCTCGTCATTCAAATCTTTGAAAATGGCATTGTTCTTATTCTTCCTGTAATGGTCTATTGCTGTATTGATCATGATGCGCCTCAACCAGGATGTGAAGCCAAAAGCAATATCTTCTGAAAGAGGTTTGTAATTGTATATTTCCCTGAAGATCTTTAAGAACCCGTCGTTGATGATTTCCACTGCATCTTCCTTATCGTTGCTGTACTTGAAACATATAGACATAGCATAATCATAAAAAGCCACATATATCTTGTTTTGATATATACGCTTATTTTGCTTGCACCCTTCTATGCAATTAATTAATTCCTCTTTTGTCAGCACGGCCTGGGGTTGATATTGTACTAAATAACGAAAAGACAGAACAAACAGTTGCCTTGCAGATCAGATTTGTCCTTAAACCATTTTCCTCCATGATAGTCTTCATAAAAGTTACAAAATTATTGGTAGAAAGGCAACCTTCCTCCTTTAAACTACGATAGTTAGAGTACAGCAGCCTGGTAATTGGTTGATTGATATTAAAAGCTGATTGAGTTACCCGTTAGATATTTTTATAATGCCTGGTGGTTGCAGCCTCATGAAATTCGTCTTTGAAGCAGAAGTAATGGACAATGACAGCCGTTTTAAGTTTCGTGCTGGCTTCAAAACTATCCGTTAACCATTTTATATATGTAACTCAACCAGCTTTTGGTATGAAAAAACGATCGTTCATAGCTTTTATTCTGTTTGCAATATTGATTGGTGCAGCACTACTTCTTTTCTATACCAAATGGAATAAGCCCCACAAAAGTGTTGAAAATGCAGATGCTGTTAAAATAAATGCAGATGATCTTTTCCGTGCGTTTTCTGAAAATGAGCAGCAGGCAACACAAAAATATAATGGCAAAGTGCTTGAAATAACCGGCATCGTTAGCTCAACAGCAACAAACCAGGAGGGAAAAACAATTGTGCAGTTGCAAACCAATAATCCCATGTTTGGCATTAACTGCACCATGGAAAAAGATACCGGAATAAAGCAAGGTGAAACCGTTACAATAAAAGGCGTTTGCAGTGGCTTTACAACTGATGTTATTCTGATACGCTGTTACCTTATTAAAAAAACAACATGAAATTGATCTTTGTTACTTTACTGTGTTTAGCACTTTTCTCTTCGTGCACATATAACAAAGAAGAGTTGCTGTACAATAACTCATGCGATACCAGCAATGTGAAATACAGTGTGCAGGTTGTAAA
>JAKFDY010000423.1:0-3975 GCA_036675885.1 Lacibacter sp.
ACTATATATCATTAGTCTGCTTTAGCCTTTGACTTTGCAATTTTTATTTCTTTCAGTTTTTCAATTGAGCTGGTATTGAATGGGTATTTCTCCAATGCCAATTGGTAATATTTTTCTGCATTATCCATATCACCCGTAATAAAATAAAACTCACCAAATGAATCATACGGGTTGCAACCGGTGGGATATAGTTCTATGTATTTTTCAAAATGCTGTTTAGCAGTGGCATTATCTTTTTTTACCTGCAGATACATGTAGCCAAGTATGTTGTGAATAGGTGCTACATCCGGGAACTTCTTGTGATATTCCTCTGCAGCAGTAAATTGTTCTTCAGGCGTTGGTCTCGAAATAGTATAAAAGAATCCGATAAAACTCCCATCAGGAAACATATTGTAAAGGTCGGCCCATAGCTTTTGATTATCGGCCTGTTTGTTTTCAGGTGTTGCAAGTTTTACAAATAATTGTTCACCAGCTGTTTTATTTTTTGCACTGGCGAAAGCACGCTCGCTGTATTTTTTCTTTGCTTCGCCATTACTGAGGCTGGCCATTAACGTTAGCACAACAGTGAAGTTTGGATCAAGTTCAAGTGCTCTTTCAAACTGCTGATAAGCCTGTGCAAATTCAATGTTCATCATGTAGGCTGCGCCTTTACCTGCAATTTCCCTTGCTTCTTTAGAAGAGGTGGTCCAGGTCATTTGTTTTTTCTGCGCAATACCCTGTGTAAGAAAAAGAAAAAAGAATAGAAGGGATGCCCATGTTGGGAGTAATCGTTTCATACGACAAGTTTTTTTGGTTTTGGAATGTATTGATCTTGGGTATGAAGTAAAAAGCAGTCTGGAAGAGCCGGATATATGGTGGAAATGTGAAAGTGGAAGAAGATACAAATATTTGTAACGGATAAAACTGATTGTAATCAGAAGTGATTTTTTTGCATTGTGTAAACGATTTAACTATAATTTTTTGGAAATGGTTTTGCAAATAATACTTAAGAAAACATCAAAAAAGGACCCCTCCTGTTTTAAGCAGAAATGGGTTGTCAACAATCAACAGGAGTTAACTATTATTTTGGAAAATCAGCCGCTTCACTTGTTGATGACCACTATATGAGCCAGATAAGGTTGCCAAGAAAGTTCATGTATGAGGTTGTTATTGCTGCAACATTACTATTTATTCCTGCACAGTATTCCGTGGAAACAACACAGTTACAGGTAAACACTCAACACTTAACAATACATGGTTGGAAACAGGAGGTTTTCTAACCGTTTGATTATATTTAAGCAACCAAAAAATTATCCATATGAGCTTCTTTGATCGTTTAAGTAACGGGTGGAGAATTACCCAAAACAGTTTTTCCATTCTCAAGAAAAACAAACAACTCATTATTTTTCCCATTCTTTCTTCCCTTTCATTAATTCTTGTGATAGGGATATTTGTGCTCGGCATTTTAGCCTCTGCAGGATGGGATGCTGAATTTATTCAAACAGAAAATCAACTCCTGAATTATCTTATCCTCTTTGGTTTTTATTTCGTGAACTATTTTATTGTGGTGTTTTTTAACATGGCACTTATTCATTGCAGTAAACTTTATTTCAATGGCGAAGAAGCTACAGTAAGTGCAGGATTAAAATTCAGTATGAGCAGGATCGGCGCTATTGTTTCATGGGCATTGTTTGCAGCCACCGTTGGTACGATCTTAAAAGTGATCCAGGAGAACTCCGGTATTGTTGGTAAAATTATTACAGGCTTAATTGGTATTGTGTGGGGTGTTACTACATTCTTTGTGGTGCCTGTAATTGCATACGAGAACCACGGACCGATCTCAGCCTTTAAACGTTCTGCCCAACTGATGAAAGAAAAATGGGGCGAAAGTCTTGCATCAACATTCAGTCTGGGTTTAATTCAAACATTGGTATTACTGGTGCTTGCTGTGCCTGTTGTATTAATAGCGATGTATGTAAATCTTTACGTTGCTCTGTTCTTAGGTATTGTGGCAGGCTTTCTCAGCTTTGCAGTATTCAGTGCTGCTGAAACATTATTCATCAGTTCTGTTTATCACAACATTACCGGAAAGATTGAAGATCATTTCGATCAGCAACTGGTAGATAGTTTGTTTCAAAAGAAATAATGTTCTTCTGATTTTTTCCTTGCAGGTTCCCGGATATATTCCAATGAACCTGCAAGGATTTTTTATTTATAATTGTCCGTCTAAAAAAATCAGTCAGGGCTAAAACCTTTTTATTTCGTGGTTCCCATAACCCCGGCCTTAAGACCGGGGTCAATTCCTGAAACCCGCTTCCAGCGGGCTTTAGCCCATCGCCCGCCGTGGTTGCCGTCTTCACCGACCACTGTTAGCTAAAAAATTCGCAGAATCATTTTTAAACAGGCTCTCACTCGTCTTTAAAAAATGTTTCGCCCTTAATAAGCCAGGAGTAACCAAAGGCAAGCAGGGCAACTGTTTCCAATGAAAAAATGGGCTTTAAATGCGCTAACGCATCATACCATGCAGGTACAATACCAATAACAGCAATACCTGAAATACTCACAAGTATAATAATGCCGCAGGTAATATAAATTCTGTTACGGATGCGCTTATTCCCTTTTACATCACCGTCCTGTTTTGTTTTTGTAAACAGAAACAAACTGAAATAGGCAAACGTAAGAAATAACAATACCGATGCGCCATAATGCATTGTGTTAAAGAAAGCATTTTCAACACGGGCTATGCGTGAACAATCTACCGCTGCATAGCTATTGTAATCTGTAGGAAACATGGCAACGCAGGCAGCAAATAAACCACCAAGTTTAGCACTCCATTTATCTTTTTCATCGTAGCCGTTGTAAGCAAAGAGAAATAGCGAAACGGCACACAGCACACCCACAAACAGGTTCCCCATATCAGTATAATAAAAATGACTGATGCTGGGAGGAAACTTACAGCCATTCTCAAACAAAAAATAACCCAGAAGAAGTACAAAAGGTAAGGCCATCCCTAAAATGCCAACTGTTTTACGCAGTGTTAAAAACGAAATAACATAGCCATTGTTGGGTGTTGATTTACTCATACAAGCTGGGGTTTTGATTGGTTTATGAAATAAACTTATATGTTTAAGACATAAACATAAACAATTCAGCTGTAAAAATCAATGTGGTTTTCACCCATTAAAAGAGTGAATTGTGAACAGCTGTATTAATTAGCCGGGGTTATAGTAAGTAGTGAGTAGTGTTGTGGTCTGTCGTCTATGGTCTATCATCTTTTTTTACAAAAAGGTGTTTTCACGGTTGCCGGAATAAATGACTTACTGCATCTTAGCAGTGCATCGTGTATTAGATTATATCGAACGATTGCTTCGCTACCTGCAAATGCCCTGGTTAAGTACTGTGTTTACAGGCAATGTGGCCCACTGCTGCGTTGAAGCGGGGCAATCGTTTTTTGGCTTGTTAATGAGCGGTAGTTTATGCAGAAAATATCCTTTGCAGGTATTACAGATAAACGGAAAAATTTAGCTCCGTATTTTATGAACAGTAGTTCTACTATTGACAATATAACGTTTCCTTCCGATTTTTAAGTGACCCTTTTCTTCTCTGTGCTCCTCTTTAAACAATTTCTTTACCGTGCTTTTTGATTACAGCAACTGTTTATTGCAGTTGAACACTTAAACCAAAACTCTATTATTATGTGCAAGCTTATAAGTATTGTTTTCTGTTGTTTGCTTTTTTGCTGCATTGCAACCGCACAAATAACTGCATATAAACTGACAGGCAAAGGCACTACAATTACAGGTAACGAAAAAAAAATTAAAGCTCCTAAGAACGGCAAATTTATTCAGGACATGGTATATAGTACAGTTGATATTCTGGAATATCAATATTTGTTTAGGAAGGGTGAGCTACTGCAGGATAGTTTGCAAAAGTTAATGGACAGCCTTGCTGCCGATAATGCAACACATGAACTGACTGCTGAACAAAGGGAAGCTG
>JAKFDY010000424.1:0-10360 GCA_036675885.1 Lacibacter sp.
CTGATATTTATTTTCAATTGTATCAACCTCTTCTTCTGTCAATTCTTTAAACTCTCTTGCTTTTGCTCTTTCAGACAGTTTTCCATTTCCCTGCTCCAGGAAGCGGACGAGTAATGCCACTGTTTTGTCGGGCATTTCAAATAGGTTGTCAAGGTAATCCTTCATCAGGTCATACTTTTCCAGGTATTCTACTTCCTCGGGAATAGTTTGCTCGATGGTTTGCTGAACACAACTGTATAAAAATTCGACCTGCTTAGTTGCATCAAAATAGCGATAAAGATCAATCGTCTCATTCAGCACTTCAACGTTATTATTTTCAGCAGGCTTCCATTCAATCAAATCAAGTCGTGGTTTTGAAAAGCTTTCTAATACCCTGCGATATTCAACAAGTCGTTCCAAAATGATGGCAGATACAGGGAAGATAATTCCTTTGGAAACGTACTCTTTTCTTAGCAGAACATGATGAATCAGGTAACGGTGAATCCTGCCATTACCATCCACAAAAGGATGAATGAAGACAAATCCAAAAGCAATCAATGCTGCAGCTAATACCGCATCAAAGGGGCCATCCTTTTCTAATTTTTGATTGGTGGCAATTAATCCATCCATTAATGCATCTAAATCCTTCCACCTGGCTGAAATGTGATCGGGAATCGGTGTTCCATATCGCCTGTCATGTTCACCAATAAAGCCTTCCTGTTCCCGAAATCCCATTTTAGTGAACCTTGGGTTATCTATTACGATCTGCTGAAGCCGGGTTAATTCATCTTTTGTGATTGGTTTTTGACCAGCCTGGCCTATTGCACGGCCCCAACGCTGTGCCCGGTTTTGCGGCGGACGTTCGCCTTCAATCGCATAAGATGCTTTTGAATCTTTTAATAACAGGAAAGCTGCTGTCCTTGCCATTACATCAGGGTGAATTTTCCCTATCATCTTTTTTATGCGCTGTAACAAATCAAGATTGATATACTCTTCAAGTAAAGCAGTTTTTCTGATCATAGGACAAAAATCCTTTACACCCGGAAGGTTATTTCTTACCCGGTGTCTTTTGGATGTATCTACTCCGTGAGAAGCGTATTGAATAGTCTCATCAACCAGGTCAATATAATTTCCTGTTGTCAGATCAGGAATATCCAATTGTGCATCCATCAGCCATTCATACAGAAACCATATTTTTCTGCTGTACTGTCCCGTCGGCTCTTCTGCAATGAATTTACTTATCTCTTTTGCTTCCAGTTTTTCGAATAACTTTTTAAGTATTCCGAGGTCAATTCCTTCGTACTTTAAAGCAAAAGTCAGATGTCCCATCAGGGTATCTTCAGGCATATACCTTGGAGTAAAAACAATCCACTCCTCAGTTTTGTACTGTTTATGCTTCTGGCTTATCAGAGCAAGAATATCAGGAAGGGTGACCTGCAAATCAAAGGCCTTATGTATTGCCCCATATCCAACTAAATATCCTTCTTCGGGAGTCGTTCTCTCCTGAAAAACTGTTATAAGCTGTGAAAAGCTATTATTTCCCATCCTATTTCATGAAATTTAATTATTCAAATTTATGAAAAACAATTATAATTTATGAAATATACTTACAAAATGCCATTTTTGTTGAAAAATAATTACACTAATTCTAACTAATTCTTTTCAGAATCGAACCAATCATTCCCGGATCACCCATAATCCTTTCCATCTCTGCATTCACCAAATCCTCTACTTCCTGTTTAATCTGCGTATAATTCTTTTGAATAATCGTATTATTTACCTCCCGAACAATCGGAATAGGCTTGTAATTTACCTGCTCCCGTTTTAGGGCCTCATGGTCATTGCTAATGCTGTTGTGAAAAATCTTCAGTTCAATCTTATTATCCGGATCATCGGCTACCATGCCAACAAATTCACCGGAACTCAGTGATGAAATCTTCGAGGGTGGCACAGCCGCATCAAGCTGTTTCGATTTACTTATAGAGGTATCCGACCTGTTAATAGACAAACTGGTTCTGTCCTGCATAATTTTCCCAAATCTTTCGGAAAGCTGCTTGGCAGTTTCACCCGTCACCTGTCCGGCAATAACATTACCCGTGATGTTTATGATCACATCGGCCTGGTCTTTTCCATAGTCTTTTTTAAGCTGGCTGAAATCCTGAACACCCAAAGTGGTGGCCACTTTATTACTCCGGGCGGTGGCGATCAGGCTGTCCATGTTATTCAGGTAAATGGTCGGGAACTCATCGAAGATTAAACTGCTTTTCATTTTTCCTTTTTGGTTGATCATTTTAATCAATCGGGATATATACAATGACAACACAGCTCCATATACCTGTATCTTCTGCGGGTTGTTGCCCATGCAAACAATTTTCGGAGCATAAGGATTATTGATGTCCAATGTAAAGTCATTACCTGACAATACATAGTAAAGCTGTGGTGATACCAGTCTTGCCATTGAGATTTTCGCCGAAGCGATCTGCCCTTCCAGTTGCTCCATAACATCATTCACATAAGCAGATACAAATGGATTGATCAATGCCTCTATTTCTTTTTCTGATTTGAGGATGGTAAACAGTTTATCGTAATCAACCTGCATCAGTTCGATCACATGAGGAAGCGTGCAAAATTCACCGTCATTGTACCGCCGAAGAAACCATATAATCGATGTCAAAAAATTGATCGGCGATTCCACAAAAAAATCTCCCTGCCGCTTGATCCATTCACGATTTAATCCCATGAGAATTGTGCGGGCTGATTCGGAAGCATCAGTGATGTCAAGCATGTTTTCCTTATCAAGTGGATTACAGCGGTGTGTTCGTGACAGATCCTCAAAATTGATCACATAAAAATCCGGAGGCACTGGATAGCGATGACGATATTTCAGATAATGGTTATAAGCAATGACTGAAAGATCATCAAACTTAAAATCATAGACGAACAAGGAGAAGCCTTTTTGTATATGCTGTGTGATCACATGACGAATGACGAAATAAGATTTACCCGAGCCCGGCGAACCTAATACCAACAATGACCGAAAGGGATTGATAATATTAATCCAACTCTTACGCACTTTCCCTTTCAAATGATATTGTGCCGGCAGATTAATGGAGTATTCGTTTTCAAGTAATCGTTCTTCCTGCGGGAAGGTTTCATTTTCTTTATTGAAAATATCGTTACTGTTTAGTTTCTGATGAATGATCCGGGATAGCAAGCCACCACCGGTCAGCACCATAATAAATCCAGTTATCGTCAGGAGCATATAGACAACTGCCACGGCAACAACAGCAGATGGAATAAACAGACTGAAATAGCTCCCGAAATAAATCAGCAAACCAGGAATCATATACGCAAAAGCTGTTTTGTGATTCAGCTTTTCATCTTTCTTCCCTTTTGCTCCCATCAGTGAAATAATCAACAGGCCTAACGCTATTAATTTAGCTGTATGGAATTGACGAAACAATCCTGTATTACCGATATTGAGCAGCAAGCGATCAGAAAGATCCGCTGTCAGTTTCCATTCCTCGAATGCTTTGTAACAATAGAAATAAAAATGCAGTCCTATCACTACAATACTCATCAGCCGGGTCATGTCTAAAATCTTTCTCAATCCCTGTTCATTCTCTCCTGTATGCATAACCCCCTCCTTCCTCCCTCTGAAAGGGGAGGTATTTTATAGATTTATGCGTTTTTTCTTTTTATCCCGTTTTCTTTTCTTCAACTGCCCGGGAACATAGTCAACCAATCCTGCAGTGGATTGGTCTTCTTTTGACAATGGAAATTCCAACTTCTGCGAACGGGAGTCTGCCGCTTCATGTGCAACTTCTTCAACCTGCCGGGTGTTTTTCTTTTCACCAGCAACAGTTGCATCACCCGGAGAAATACCTACGGTAACAACCCGTTCGAGAATAGCTTTGGCACTGTATGTCTTTCCTATATCGCTTCCGTTAAATACACATTTGGTTTTATGATCCACGTAAGTAATCCCGTAAATCAACCCTTCCTTATTCTGACGTAACACAACTGCTATATTCTCTTTACCCAAAGCATTTATTAATTGTTGTATATCATCGGAAGATTGTTTCAGCAAAGCAAAATCAATGGCTATTTTTATTCGCTTGGCAAATGGCTGTTTTAGTGTCTCATTTTCGCCAAATTTTCTTTCCAGGTTAATCAGCGTAGGCTTCAAATAAAAAGTGCTGGCTTTTATCGGAGTGCCGATCTTATTACCTGCTTCATCGAGTACCCGGTAGGTTAATCCTTTCTGCTGAAACATTCTTGAATCTTCGGCTCCCCTGTCGGCCTGCACATTATATAGGTTGAGGACGGCGTTAAGTTCCGGCAGTGAACTAAACTTGTACTGATTAATTACTAAATCCAACACGTTACCGATTGCCCTCTTGGTGGATGTCTTTCCATACCTCACTTTCTGTGCTGATACAGGAATCAATTTTATCTGATCATCCATTTTTTTTTCCTGTGCTTTTACCAAACCAAATTCAACTTCTATTTGCGTTCTTGCTTTTTCGGATTGATTGCGCCCGATGTTGTGCATGGAAATCCGGCTACCATCACGTTGAATATTCGTGCTGATAATATGAATATGAGGATGACCGGCATCATGGTGTCGATAGACAAGGTAGGGTTGTTGTCCAAACCCGATTTTATCCATATAAGTCTTTGCAATCTCTGTTAACTGGTCATTAGATAATTTCTCGGCAACATCAAAATTGAGCGACACGTGCAATGTGTTGGTGATAGTTCTTTCGTTCAATGAAGTGAAGCGTTCAAAGTACCTTTTCTTATCTGAAAAACTCAACTGTGCAGCATCCTTTAAAAAGTTCTGCGCTAATAATAGTTCTGCTTCCTTTTCCCGGACTTTGTACTCGTTATAATTAAGCACTTTCGACAAGCTTTTACTGGTATTTATTCTTGCAACCATTTGTCCGACAATTGAGCGATTTTAGAATTGATTTCAGCCGCCTTTTCCATGAATAATTCCCGATGCTTTTCACTGGCTTCAGCCCATGATTTTATCTCTGGAATTCTGTCCATTGCTTGGAGTTTTTTCACAGATTGATTAAAGTTGTTGCCGATTGCAGAAATCTCATTTTTCAGAGAGATAAACAATGCCAGCATGTCATCGATAGATTGGTCACGGGTATATACCGTTATTGGCTTTCCCAGCAACACAGAACGGACATACTCACTCAGACTTCGCTTGGTAGTTGTCCTGAAAGAGCGCATGATTTTATCAAATTCGGCTTCAGAAAAAACCGCGGTTATTCTCTGTGTACGGTTTGTTTTTTCCACTCTCTTCATAATTTTTCACACATTTAAACAGTAACCCGACACGACGCCGGATTAAGCCAAAGCGTTTGTCGGACAAACGTAATCTTTGACCATGCCCAGAGACAGGTATTCAACTCCCAAAAAGATCCTCAAAATTATTGTCGGACGTTTTCATACGCTTCCACTAACCCTTTCCTTCCATTCATTTCCAGAATTGTCTCAATCCCATTTTTTTCGACTTGCCAATGTTCTGCGTCCATTCATTCAAATCTTTGTAGCCGCTATACAAGCCGCTTTCATCCCTGTATTTGTTGCTCCATGATAACGCTTTTTCAGTGCAATTTTGTCCGGTTTTATCCCTGTCCAGAAATAAACGGATGTGTTCATGATGTTCCATAAATCCCCGACTTTTTTCAAAAAAAGAAGTGGAGTTCAGGATCAAAAAATTGAACTCAGAAGGCGATTGATTTTGATGGATGGTCTGATGAGAAAGGAAATCGAAAAATCCTTCAAAAACTGCCAGCTCATTACTACCGTTTTCAATTCTTGTAACGGTCTTTGGAGCAATGCTTCCTTTATACCACTGACTACGCAGTTCAACACCCCCATCATTGTTCTTAAATCCAATTGTTGTGCAGGTTTTTCCGTGAATGGAAAAACTTATTTCACGGCAGTATTTTTTTGCGACTGATTCTGCAATCCGGCGTTGCTTCAAATACCGCAGAAGTGGTAGGGATACAATCGTTCTTTCTGATAAAAGTCGAATGGGTGATTCTTCAGGTTCGGTAGCGAATATTTTTTGTTTTGGCTGGTGAAAAGACAAATTACCGCTTAGTTTATCCATGAATTCATTTACAGAACAGTTATGATACAAGATGCCGAAATCCACCAGGTTTCCTCCCTGTCCTGTTCCATGATCATACCAAACGTTTTTCTTACGGTTAATCTTAAAAGAAGCGGTCCTTTCTTCTCTTAGCGGTGAAAGAAACCAATAGTCTTCTCCCTTTACTCCCGATGGATTGTATCCCAAAGAAGCCAGATAATCAACCATATCAATCTGCTTTGCCTGCTCACATGAAAGCCTGTTTGTTCTGATACTCATACTTCACAATTTTCATTTGCATAATCAGGTAACGCTGCAATTTAATTCGTGTTGAACATACAATCATATCCCCTGTAAATTTGATAGAGGAAGAAACAGAATGTGCAATCTATTTTTGAATCGTGGAAACGATTTGTGAACAAGAAAAATAAAGTTATGATTGCAAAAAACGATGTTGCGAAATTGTATGATACTATACTCAGTATCCCCGGTATGAACGATGAAGTGAAAATTAGTTTGAAAATCTCCCGCAAACATTTTTATTGAAGTCGTGAAAACAATTTATAACCCTGCAACCACCTCCTCTGCCAATCCAAAGCTGAGTGTCATCCCTGCACCACCTAAACCATTCAGCACATACACGCCAGCTTCCGGTGAAAAAAACAACTCGGTATCTCCATTTGTGAGTTTTGGATAAACACCATTCCAGGTTTGTACAACTGTTTTGTTTTTGACGTAAGCGAATTTCTGCAGGTAGTTGGTGATGAGTTGATTGATGTGGTCGTTATCAAAGGGATCATGTGTTGTTCCGTATTCATGCGAATCTCCAATGGTCAATTCGCCTGCCTGATTTTGAGCCACCATCACATGAATGCCAAAATCAAGATACTCTTCCATTTCTCCTGCATACTTTGTTTTTAGCAGCGGCAACGAAGTTGCTGATTTGAAACTGCTATAATGAATCAATGATAATCCACCACACAATGCAGGACCGATCCGCCAGTTATCTGGCTGTGGTTTTAAGCGCATCATCTGCAGTTTACATTTCGTCAATGGATAGTTTGCAAAATCTTCAGGATATAATGTTTCAAAGTCAGCACCACTGCAAATGAAAATGATATCTGCTTCATGATCTTCTTCATTACCGATATACGCTGTATTCTCCGAAATATAACTTACGCACCTGTTCCAAAAAAACTCCACATTGTATTGCGACTCCAGGTAACCCGGCAGCGATCCAATCGCTTCTCTCGGATCAATGATCAATTCATCTGCACAATATAAACCGCCAAGCAGATGAGTACTTACAACTGCTTCTGATCGCTCCAATACTTCATCAGCTGAAAGTAATTGCACAGGACGACCAGCTTCAAATGATTCATATAATTCCTGTAGCACCGTCCACTCAAGTGGATCATGTGCTACATGCAAACTGCCAACCGGATCACTCCAGAATGCTCCTGCATCTGAAATCTCTTTCCAGATACTTTTGCTACGCAATGCACGCTCATACAATTCACCATCGGGTTGACCAATGGGCCACACCATTCCAAAATTTCGAACAGAAGCGCCTGTAGCAAAACTGTTTCGATCAAATATTTTTACGGCGAATCCTTTTTTCGCCAATGCTCTTGTCATTGCCAATCCAACAATGCCTGCTCCAATTACAATTGCCGTCCGGTTAGCCATAGTAAAGCGTCTTTGCTAAAAAATATTTACGATTAAAGTATGCCAATGAAAAGAGGACACCCGAAACGCCGACAATGGCACAGAACAAAGCTGTTCTTGCATAAAATTCCGACCAGTTAGCTTCAACGATCAACAGTTCTTTTGCAAGCATCATCAACATAGTGCCTGCATAACCAAATGAATCGGCGAGGTACATTAAAAACCCAGCGTTGCCATTCAACTTGAATGTGGCGATCATCCGCTCAAAAAAAATACAGTTGAATGGAATGTAGGCCATATACAAACCCAGGCCGACCAATTGCATCCAGATTGCACCGTCCAACAATCCGCTGATAAATAAAAATGACGACAGGCCGGTGAGTATAAAACCAATGCAGATGAGTAGATGAATGAGCCGGAATGCCTGCATATTTTTCTTCACCAACACAAGCAGACTCACCAATACAAGAATTGTTACAGAAGTGATGGTTTCTGTTCTGGTGAAAATGACATAATCATTTCCATAACCAAGGTCTGTCCATATGCCCGACATAAAATTATCTCTCAGGTCACGTATAACAGTCAGGAATACGTATGCCAGTGTAATGATGAAAAGACCGGAACCAAATGTTGTTAGAATGACTTTGCGATCATTGCTATTCATTTTCACACGTTCAGTACGTTGTTCCATATCATCTTTACCAGGCGAAGGAATACATTCAAGCAACCAGATGAGAAAAAGCAAAGGCAAGACAAAAATAAGTCCGGTTACAAATGGCATCCATTGTTCACTTATTTTCCACTCTACCAGCAACCATTTTGCGACTGTGCGTGTAAAACCACCGGCAAAAATAAAACTCACTGCCATGGCAGAACCAATAAAGTCGGTTGCTTTTCTTCCTTCAATATAACTAAACACAATGCCCCACATAAATCCTAATGCAAAACCATTCAGTAGCAAACAAAACAAGCCGGCAATTGGCGGAACAATTGGAAACAGAAATAGTGACAGCCAGGCGATACCAATTAATGTGATGGCTGTTTTCCACCGGCCCATCCGTTTCAATTCTGAAATAAAACGGATACCATAAAATTTGCTGAGCATATAACCTATGCCCTGGAAAATGATCAGCAATGTTTGATAACGGATGCCCCAATAGGCAAGCCCCTCAAACTCAGCAACAGTAAATGGTTTTCGGTAAGCATATACAGATGCATAAGTAAGAAAACTTATTAGCGCTGCATAAACAGGCACTACCCATCGGGGTGTTTGTTTACGTGAGTCTGTATGTTTCAAGGTCAGACTCATGCCATGAGGGCTGGTAATTCACTGAGTGAATCAATGATATGATCAGGTTGATAACCTTGCAACTGTTCTTTTGTATAAGCACCTGTTGTAACACTCACCACTAATCCACAGCCTGCATTTCTTCCTTCCTGTACATCCACTTCGGTATCGCCCACTTTTACCACATCAGCAGCACTGGCGATACCACTGTTCTGCATCAACTGCTGTATCATAAACGGATACGGACGACCTTCCGGCACTTCATCACTGGCAATAACATAGTCGATCAAAATGCTGTTATCCCATTCCAGTTTTTTTAAGATCACATCAGTTATCCTGCGGGTAAAACCCGTATTCAATGCTACCTTAATATTTTTCTCTTTCAGTGATGAAAACAATTCTTCTGCATGTTCCATTGGTTGCAAATCCTCATCCCTTTCATAAAACGTAACCATGTTATCAATGAACACATCATGGATCTGATCAGCCAGCACTTTATTTTCTTCCAGTTTTCCGGTATAGTATTTTGATAGCAATAACTGGATCGTATCCATTTTACGCCAGCCCATCACTTTATTTACTTCTTCTTCCGGCACTTCAATAGCAAATTGCTGAAATGCACGAATGAATGAATCTGCTACGTTTCCTTTATCACGAACGGTAGTACCTGCCATGTCGAACACGACCAGTGAATAATTCTGCATATTGTTTATTTACTTAGGAAAAACTTTTTTAATAATAGACAGGTGAAGCTGTGCGCTGTTCCAGGTGTTGAACGATCATATGATGATACCTTGCTAGTTCTCCCGGTTGTTTGCTTTCATCTTTCGCTTCTTCATCGATCTTTCGCATTTGTATCATTTGTTCAAACAACGGATCGGTTTCAAAAACAATCGCCTCATCGTGACTCATTTTGCCGCCTTGATAAATAAGCGTTTGCTTACTTGCTTCTGAAAGATGATTGTAGTAGTTGTGATCTTTGAATGTGAGATAGCGCTTAGCACTTACATGCGCCTGCACCAATTGAATGAGGCGATCAGCAAAACGCCTGTTGCGTAAAAAAGCCGCACCGATCTTTTCATGGTTCATTACACCATAATTATCCATTACGGTTACGTTGTGTCCCGCTGCACAGATATGTCCAATGTCATGCAGGAAAGCAGCCAACACCATTTCTACATCGCAACCGCCTTGCTGTGCAAGCTCTGCACTCTGGCAGGCATGCTGTAATTGTGTTACAGCCTCGCCATAATATTCATTACCACCGTATTTTTCATACAGTGAAATGATTTCATCGGCAATTTGTATTG
>JAKFDY010000425.1:0-6230 GCA_036675885.1 Lacibacter sp.
TTAAGCCGGGCGATACAAGTTTTTTACTGGAAGCTGCAAATGACAAAGGAGCAAAAGAATCGAAGCGTATCTTTTTTAATTATCAATTGCCTGAAAAAGAAAAAGCTGTTACAACAAATACTGTTGCCTATTGGCGAATAGACCCACAGGCCGATTTGTTATTGGTAAAACCAGGTGATAAATTAAAGATGACGGTTAAAGCACTGCCTGGTGCTGTGGTACAACTTGAAAACGGCGAATCGTTCAAAGAAATATATGTGAAGGATTCAAATGGAGTAAAAGGCATTTATCAATTGGAATATGTGGTGAAAGAAAAAGACGACCTGTTTGCTGATAAGCCATCCAAACTAAAACTAATGGTATGGGCTAAAGGAACAGATGATCCCATTGAAGCAACGAGCAAAAGTAATTTTGCAATGATGCCCGCCAATGGTTTGTTACTGGAAACAAAAGGAAAGATACCCTACATTCTTGTTGGTCTTGGTGAAGATCGTTTAGGCGGAACAAAGATGGGCTATGTTGATTCGTTGGTTCGCATGAAAGCAGTTAGTAAAGTTGGCAACAAGTATTGTGTGCAGTTGAGCAAAAACCGTCAGGCTTATATTGAAGACGAACATGTGAATGTGCTTGAACATAATTACACACCATCATCGCTCACTGGTACAATGCGTGTGTGGGGCGACAGCAGCTTTGATTATGTATTGCTTCCATTAACTGAGCGGTTGGCTTATCAAACATTTCAGCAGGTAAACCCATCAAAGATTGTGGTGGATATATTCGGTGCTGCATCAAACACCAACTGGATCACTCAAATGGGCAACACAAAAGAGATCGGTGATGTTTATTATAACCAAATCGACCAGGATATTTTCCGCATCAGTATTGATCTTAAACACAAACAACACTGGGGTCATCGCATTTATTACAATGGCAACAACCTTGTCATTCGCATCAAGCGTCAACCACAAATACTTTCGCTCAACAATCTTGTTATTGCAATTGATGCAGGACATGGCGGCAGTAATAAAGGAGCTTTTGGTTTAACAGGTGTAATGGAAAAAGATATGACCCTGGCCATTGCTAAGGAACTTCAGGCTGCACTTGAAGCAGAAGGTGCAAAAGTGGTTACCACAAGAACAAGAGATACCACCTACGATAACCACGACCGCTATACCGTGTTTCAACAGGCGAATCCTCATTTGCTCATCAGTATTCATCTTAACAGCAGTGCCGATCCTGTACACATAAAAGGAGCAAGTACATACTACAAGCATATCGGTTATCGACCGCTTACCAAAACAATTCTACTGCGTATGCTGGAGATGGGTTTAGGCGAATACGGGAATGTTGGCAATTTTAATTTTATCCTCAATGGCTTTACTGAGTTTCCGAATGTTCTTGTAGAAACATTATTCATCAGTCATCCCGAAGATGAAGCAAACGTGCTTGATCCGGCTTACCGCAAACAAATGGCCGATGCAATTGTAAAAGGCATCAACGATTGGCTCGAACTATGTAAAAAACAGTAAAGTCGTTTCCATTCATCCTTTGCGGTTTTACCATTCTTCAGAGCAGTCGGCATTTATCATTTCTTTAAGAGTAGTTGAAACCCTTTACAGCAAGGCATTTTACTATTTGCGAATGTCGATGTTACACATGTTGCATCCGTTCATCACTATGAAGGATGTGTTAACAGCCTTTTGTAAAGATTCGGTTGCACTGCTATATACAGCAAACTACATTTGGCACATCAATGATTTCTGTAAAGAGTCATTAATCATTAAACTTTAAAATATTAGTTATGAAAAAAGTATTTGTAATGCTGTTTGCAGTTGTCATCGCTGCATCAGCTTGGGCTAAACCCTCTCCTTCTCCCGTAGAAAATGAAAAAGCAGTGGCTGCTTTCCAAAAACAATTTGGGGAAGCCAAAGATGTTAACTGGACAGAAAAACAGGGGTACTATCTCGTTTCTTTTAAGTTGAATAATGATCGTATGCTGGCTTGGTACACAGCAGAGGGTGAAGTGGAAGCAGTTCAGCGCTCTGTTCAAACAAGTCAGTTGACTTTCCTTGCTGCAGAAACTGTAGAAAAATTAATACAGGATAAAGCATTGATAACTCTTGCTGAAATCAGCAAACAAGGTGAATTATTCTACCTGGCAAAAATTGACGATGAAAAATGTGTTTCTATTTACAAAATATATGCATCCGGAGATTATTACAGGATCAGCAAAACAAAGAATAAGAAAAAATAAATACACTACAAGTGTTGTTTTGGAATTGCTCCCCGGACTGAATCGGGGAGCTTTTTATTTATAAATTAATCAGCCCAAATCTTCATAATCTTTACTTTTGCCGCTCCCGATAGCTATCGGGATTCGCAAAGTCTCCCGGCACTTCGGCCGGGATCTGAAGGCGGTCACTTTTAAAAATTAAAAAATGAACAAAGGACCCGTTTCACAATTCATTCAACATCATTACCGTCATTTCAACGCAGCTGCATTAATAGATGCTGCCAAAGGTTATGAAACACACCTGAACGAAGGTGGTAAAATGATGATCACTTTAGCTGGTGCCATGAGTACAGCTGAACTTGGTTTAAGCCTCGCCGAAATGATCCGCCAGGATAAAGTGCAGATCATCAGCTGTACTGGTGCAAATCTTGAAGAAGATGTGATGAACTTGGTGGCACACAGTCATTACAAGCGTGTGCCCAACTACCGTGATCTTACACCACAGGACGAGTGGGATCTCTTAGAGAACCACTATAACCGTGTAACCGATACCTGTATTCCTGAAGAAGAAGCATTCCGTCGCCTGCAAAAACATTTGCACCGCCAATGGGTGGAAGCAGAAGAAAAAGGCGAACGTTATTTCCCGCATGAGTTTTTATACAAAACTGTTTTAAGTGGCGATCTGAAACAGTATTACGAGATCGATCCAAAGAACAGCTGGATCGTAGCGGCTGCAGAAAAAAATATTCCGATCGTAGTACCGGGTTGGGAAGACAGTACAACCGGCAACATTTTTGCCAGCTACGTAATTAAGAATGAGCTGAAAGCAAGTACTGTAAAAAATGGTATTGAATATATGGTGTGGCTGGCCGATTGGTACCGACAGAACAGCGGTGGAAAAGGCGTTGGCTTCTTCCAGATTGGCGGTGGTATTGCAGGTGATTTTCCGATCTGTGTTGTACCGATGATGTACCAGGATCTTGAATGGCATGATGTTCCTTTCTGGAGCTATTTCTGCCAGATCAGCGATTCAACCACATCGTTCGGTTCTTATAGCGGTGCAGTCCCTAACGAAAAAATTACCTGGGGTAAACTCGATATCAACACACCAAAGTTCATAGTAGAGAGTGATGCAACAATTGTGGCTCCATTGATCTTTGCATGGATACTGGGCTTGTAAAAGATTTAAAGCAGCTATTAGAAAAACCGCAGCACTTTAGTGCGGTTTTTTGTTTGTTCTTATTCTAAAGCGGAAGGAAGCTTGGTGAAGTGGTGCATTTATTCAAGGCTCACTCATTCAATTAAGCCATTTCAAAGGAAGAATCGTGTAACCTTTTTCTTTAAGCAAATGAAGTATTCCATGTGGCCCTCCAAGGTGTGCTGCACCTACTACAAAAAAGCATCGTTGCTTTTGCATGACCATTGTCATTCGTGGCAACCAGTTGATGTTTCGTTTAGCGATTACTGTATCATAAAATGATTGACCAAATTCGCTGGTAAGCAGTTCCCAATTTTTTTCAATATCGCCATCCTCATAAGCCAACAAAACCGATTTGATATAAGTTTCCATCGTTTTCAACTTATTGATCAGCACTTCGGGGGTATAATAGTTATTATAAAAATTGAGTGCTTCTGTAGCTTCCTTCTCATTATCCAATGTTATAAATTCAAAATCAATGTCAGCTTTTTTGATCAGATGTTTTGTCATAGAATGTGCTAATGCAAGCTCAAGCATCACATCCCTTTCGGCCAAAAATGTGTTTAGGAATAACCCATAAATCCGCTCCGGATGCTGCCTCACCATGTCATCATAAACAATCCCGTTATTTTTCAGGCAGGCATCATACTGCTGACGAAGAAAGGCTTTCTGTTCGGGTGTAAGGTAGTTTTCCAATGTTTTACCGTGTTGATAAGGAGCCTTGACTGCTGTTGGTTCTTTAATAATTTCTTCCTCTTGATTTTCCTGTCTAAAAAATTCGAAATACAATGCCTTGCAGGAAGATAACCGTTGAAACAATTCCGGTTGATTGATCTTTTTATTCCAGAATGCTGCTTCAGTAGCGTGCATACTGCCAAGAATAAAAGAAGTATCCCTTGTCTGCTCATTGATAAGGGCAAAAAATTGTGAGTTCCCGGTTTTATAATTATCAGCGATTGGCCTTTCAAGGTATGAGGATGTTTTATGATACTCTTTATTCTTAAAAGCTTCCGGTGCTTTTACTTCATAGGGAAAATTTGGATCCCCGGTTTCAACAACGGAAATATCTTCCTCATCGTTACTCTCTTCATTCATCGCCCCATCGCAAAAATTAAAGCTCTTTATGACGGTTAATATTGGCATCTTATATTTTTCAGCCTCATAACTGCCAGTTGTTATACTATACTGGTTGAAATAGAATACTTCTCCTGCATGAAGACTATCGTTCTGGTCAATGAAATAAGTAAGACTGGTTCCCTGTAGTTCCCGGTCATTGATTGTGTAGTTTTTAACCTTGCCATAAGCGCTGGTGTCAATCTGCCACTTGCAAACATGGCGGGTGATTGTTTCTACTGTTTTAGTTTGCATTCCTGAAAGATCAGGCAAGGATTTCACTGATTCTTTCTTACGCATCACCCTCAAAAAAACTTCACCATATTTATCCATTATATTGATCTCATCAAAGTTCTTCTGCACATTTGCAATAAAGCCGTTACCATCTTTGTAGAGTACTGTTCCTTTATATAAATAAAGGTCATCCGTACCGGTTTTACTAAACCCCTGGCAAAACCCCGAAACGTATCCAAGTACAAAAGTGATCAGTAGAAATAGTCTCATTATATAATAGTTGTTTTGAAGAATCAATATAATTCAATATTGAAATAATACTAATGGGTAACCCCCGAAACAGCACTTTATTAACATTAATGGTACAAACGATTTAACAGAAGGGATCTGTAACAACGTTCATTGACCTTGATAAAAGACACATTCAAAAAGTGTCGCATTATTTTTTATCTTGTAAACAAATGAATCGTTATGAAAAGAATTTCACTGCTTTCATTTCTTTTATCAATGGCTCTTACATTAGTTGCGCAAACTGATACTTCTAATAAAAAACATGTTTATAAACCGCTTACTCAGCAGCAGGTAAAGCTTAAAGCAATCCCGGCTTCAAGAGCTGTGTTGGTACGTAAAGATGCCGGCAAGCTTCAACTGCAAATGAGCCAGTTCAGAGATTCACTGGTTGTAACAAAGGCGGAGATCGATAAATTATTGGTTGAGATGAACCAGAAAACAGATAACATGAGTGAGATGAGTGAAATGGAGAGCCTGCGTTTGCAAATGGCAATGGACAGGTTAAGCAAGCTCATGAGTACATTGAGCAACCTGATGAAAAAAATGAGTGATACTCAAAGCACTATAACGCAAAATCTAAAATAACACCGACTGATGAAATGACAATTTCAGAAATAAACTGTTTATAAAAAGCCCGCTTACTGATTTTGGTTGGTTGAACAACTTAAAATCTGCTGCTACTTTTACCGCATTATGAACTGGTTTATAAAACTACTCACGGAAGAGAGTATTCCTCAAACCGTGATCATCTATGGTATCGTAATAGCTATTGGCATTTGGTTGGGCCGTCTGAAAATTTTCGGCATTTCGCTGGGCGTAACCTGGATCTTATTTATGGGGTTGGCGGTTTCCTATTTAGGTATTCACATTAATAAAGAAACGGAGCATTTTTTAAAAGAGTTTGGCTTAATTCTTTTTGTTTACTCCATTGGCCTGCAGGTGGGTCCGGGTTTCTTTTCTTCACTTAAAAAGAATGCAGCTGTTACAAACGGATTGGCGGCAATGGTGGTTTTTCTTGGCGTACTCATTGTCGTTGCCTTTTATTTCCTGTTGCAGCAACCCATCACCACACTTACAGGTGTAATGAGTGGTGCGGTTACCAATACACCCGGTCTTGGTGCGGCACAGGCTGCTGCAAAAGATCTGCATCTTGCTGCAAAC
>JAKFDY010000426.1:0-2614 GCA_036675885.1 Lacibacter sp.
ATTCATCATATTCCATTCTGAAACTGTTTTTTTAAGCAACTCTACATCGGTAAGTTGAGCTGTTTTAAACATCAGGTCATTGCGGGGAAAGAAATAGACAAAGGTCAATGCTTCCGCTGCAATGTACATGACAAAAGCAGCGCCCAGGCAGAGCCGGATAGATGGAGAAGATTTCCAAAACAGTATGAGAGCTACCAGGCCCAATAACTGGTTTACAGGGGAAAACATCCTGAAAAAGTCACCGGGATTTGATACTTTAAAATATTCCCTCGCTGTAGCAATGGAGTTTGGAATGTCGTTTCCCCATGATTTTACATCAACCAAAGATGTGTAGAAATTTACAAACAGTAAGCCGCAGGCAATACTGATAGATGCGAATAAAATTAAATTTTTCATGTTTTTTTTCCTGCAAAGATGGCTACAGGCTTATACACAAAATTGTATTTAACGGACATTCTCATAGATGTGCCCTTTCATAGCGCTCTTATTCCGTTTGTATTCTCCCGGTGTCATGTTCGTGTAAGCCTTAAACGATTTGATAAAATGCGACTGGTCGGAAAAGTTGCTTTGATAAGCAATTTCTGTCAACGGTAAGTGCGTATGATGAATTAAATGCACTGCATGAAGATATTTCTTGTAGAGCAAAATTTCTTCAGTATTCATTCCTGTTGCTTCAAAAACCTTCCTCGATAAATGTCGTGGCGAATAACATAATAAATTTGCAAGTTCTTTTACCGACAAATCATGCTGATTGATGGTACATAAAAAATTATTTATTAATTTTTCCTGTGGCAGCCAATCAGGCAATTTTCTTTCCATCCAACCGCAAAAAATGAAGATCCTTGCATCAAAATTATTTTGTTCCGCCAATTGATGCCAAAGTGAGTGGAAGCTTGAATTAAGCAAGGTTAAATCAACCGTAACATCTGAAAACTCGCAAGCCGGTATTCCAAAAATCTTCTTTACTGCCAATGGTTGTAACCGAACACCGAAAAATACCTGTTGTT
The DNA here is from genome assembly GCA_036675885.1 of Lacibacter sp. Taxonomy (GTDB): domain Bacteria; phylum Bacteroidota; class Bacteroidia; order Chitinophagales; family Chitinophagaceae; genus Lacibacter. The sequence goes on from JAKFDY010000426.1 coordinate 1,008, forward strand.
CAGGAAGCTGGAGTTGTATTGGTATTTGATTGAAGCCGTTTATAAAACAATTTGATAAATGATATTGCTTGCTACCAAATTGAGCAGGGATAGGAAAGCTGTTACTAAAGTTAAAAATAACTTCTACTATTCCATTGGGTACAATGTGTTCCTTATGAAAAGAATTGAAACGATCAACCTGCCAAATGGAATGGATTACATTCTTCAAATGAGGTGTTTGCGGCATGTAAAAGTTGCTGTTCAAATGTTTAAGTAGTTAATAGTTGGCTTGCGATGACATGATTGAATGAAGATAGCTGGTTGTATTCGTCTGCACTTCAGAAAACCGACGATCCGTTACTTACCTGTTATGTATTGAGTAATAAGCTATATCAATTGACATTCCGCCTGATTTTTTCTGGCGTAGGTCTGTGACCTGTTGCCATCCGTCACTAAATTAGCAACAGCATACAGTTACCAAAAAAGTAACGGCAATGCACAGGTCACAAACCTACACATGCAAAAGACCCACTGCGTGAGGCCTCGGCTTGAAAGAATTTATTTAACCACCAGCTCTCCCGAGTTCAAATCACTTTATCAACTGTTCAAGCTAATTATTATACTGTTCGGCTGCATTTAATTGCAGGCCTGTATTTCTGCATACAATTTTGTGTTGTCAAATGCAATTGAAGGGTAGGCTTCAAGAGCATGTACATCAACAATTCATTTATCAAACAAAAAAAATGCAGACGACAACACCTGTTTCAAACAAAATTGCACAGCACGATTTTATTGTAGCTGAAATTGAAACCCTTATTGAACAAGGCGGCCCACGGCCACATCAATATGCTTATGCCGATTACCTGTTTGAAGAAATAGGTAAAAAATTAAAAGCAGAAGAGCTACCGGCTGAAGTGGGCCCTAACTTATTGAAGCAATGTGTTTTTTTACAAACAAGTGATTCAATAATGGGGCATATCCGTAACAAACCTTATGGCTATGCCGGTGATTTTATGATCATCATCGCATATACCTGAATGAAGCCCAACCCTCAACCAGTCATTATCATTGGGATCAGTATTCGCTGGAGCATGTTGCAGCAAAGGCGGTACGTAACCGTAAAGATTATTTTAAAAACATAATGACCAGCCGCATTGAACATTCGGCAGAACCTATACGCCTGCTTGATGTGGCAAGCGGCCCTGCAAGAGATCTGAAGGAACTTTTTGAAACCATTCAACCGCAAAGCATGGAAGTTACCTGCGTGGAAATGGATAGCCGGGCAATTGAACATGCCACAAACATCAATGCATCGCATTCAGGTGAAATCAAATTTATCAATCAAAACATTTTTAAGTTTCGTACCGAAGAAAGGTTCAACATCGTATGGTCTGCAGGTTTGTTTGATTATTTCTGCGACCGCAGTTTTGTACTTGTTTTGAAAAAGCTGATTGAATTTGCAACAGATAATGGTGAAATTATTATCGGTAATTTCAGTGACGAAAACTCAAGCCGCATCTATATGGAAATGGTTGGCGACTGGATATTGAACCATCGCAGTGCCGAACAGCTTGTTGAGCTGGCAATAGCCGGCGGTGCACATCCCAATCAAATAACTGTAGGTAAGG
>JAKFDY010000427.1:0-3111 GCA_036675885.1 Lacibacter sp.
TAATGATAACAGAGTTTCATTGGCGGATTTCTCAATTTTACTTACGACTTACAATAAGAATTCATCCATGACCGGATATGATGCTAGAGCCAATTTCAATGAAGACCTATCCGTGTCCTTGGCAGATTTCTCATTACTGTTATCGAATTATAACAAGGCCGGGGAAAAGATCAATGAATAAAAATCAAACAAGAACCATACATCCTCATTTGTAAATAAAAATTAATCATGAAAGAGAAAAAAACAAACTGCTACGCTAAAGAAAAAATGTTGAGCCGGGTATTCAAACGCTTAACGTTGATTATGTTATTATTCAGTATTACTTGTTTATCAGCCTGGTCACAAACACCGGGTGTAAATTTTTTAATTACACCCGCTTCAATCAATGATATTGAAGTAGGAGAAGAGTTCACCATAAAAGTACAGGCAGATTTTGTAAATGGGGGCGTATTAAATGCTGTCGCCGTTTATTTGAATTTTGATCCTGCTTATCTTGAAGAAGTAAGTCATGTTGAAAGTAGCTTGTTAAATATACCTGCTGTTGAATATTCAGCTGATAATACAACTGGTAAAATTGGATATGAAAAAGGCAGTTTTTCAACTATTAATACAGACGTTGATATATTAACTATTACTTTTAAAGCAAAGGCTGTTCCACCTGGAGGTTCCACTTTACTTTCATTCAACTTAGAGTCTGATCCCGTAACAGATGCACGAAATACAGGCGTTAAGGTACTTTTATCTACTACTGGGGCAACTGTAAATTTCACCACCCAAAATGGCGTAGCCTGTTTTACCGATAATATAACCGCAGATTTTTCACAAGGAACTTTTACCAATACTTATATTAGTGAAACAATAGATGGTGAGGTTATTTTAGAACCATCTGCTGGTGCGGAGTTCAATGCTTTACCCCCAACGACAGAATGGGCCAGTTATCCATGGACAGGTGGGACTTCCACTGTTTCAAATGGAACACTAATAGTTGACGGCGCCAGGTATAATTCAGAGCCTGAAACAACAACTTTTGGACCCGGCAGAAGCCTGGAATTTGTAGCAACTTTTGGTGCTCAAGCTTTTCAACATATAGGATTTGGCGGAGGGTCTAATGCAAACGGTACTGGAGGAATATATAATGGTGATGATCCATGGGCAATGTTTAGTACTGGAAGTGATGGATCGCAACTTTATGTAAGAACGCAATTAGGAGGAACGAATGAAGATATTGGATTAAGCAACACATATATTGGAAGTAGCCACTTTTACCGAATTGATTGGTTAGATAATGGAACCTTTCAATATTACATTGACAATGTCCTATTTCATACAACCACAACTGCAATCATTACACCCATGAGACCTGCTATTAGTGATTATAATGTTGGTGGCGCTTCAATAACAGTTGATTGGATCCGCATGTCTCCTTATTCATCAACCGGCAGTTTTGAATCCAGGGTATACAATGCAACTCAATCAAGAGGTTGGGGTGCAGCAAACTGGAATGCAGATGTTCCAACTGGTACTACCCTATCCATTTCCGTTAGAACAGGTAATACCGAAACACCTGATGCAACGTGGACCGCCTGGAAACCATTATCTGCATCCGGGGACCAGGTAATGCAAAATGGACAATACATTCAATACAAAGCAGACATGACAACCACTGATCCCAACGTAACTCCTGCACTGCTCAATATTTCATTTGATTGTACTGAAAATTTGCCGTTACCGGTGAAACTAACCAGCTTCAAAGCAACCGTGGCTGGTCATGATGTGAACTTGAACTGGTCCACATCTACTGAAATCAATAACAAAGGATTCAATGTACAGCGCAGCGTGGATGGAAGAACCTGGCAAACGATCGGGTTTGTTAACGGGGCAGACAACAGCACGGCTACCAATCATTATGCTTACAGCGATAAAAACCTGGAAGATGGTCGTTATTACTTCCGCCTGATGCAGGTTGACTTTGATGAACAATTTGAATATTCGCCGGTTGAAACAGCGGTTATATTAAATGCGAACAGTTATTTGTTAAAACAGAATGTTCCTTTGTCTCTTGTTTAAAAATAGATATAGTAGGTCTAATATGACCATTGTTGGTCGCAAACTTGATATGTTCGAAAAGAGCATGGATGATCTCATCGGAGTGCTGTAAATGACGACAATCTTTAACAATCAAAGACTCCCAAAACAATCGTCCAATACATTTATTACTATTTCTCCATGCCATCTTTGCCCCATGGGAAAGTTCTTCATATGTATGTTCATATGTTCCCGTCTTAAGAATCGAACTTTTAACTTCTTCTACTCTTGCTAACAAGGTAACAGAATCTTTTTCTAGTTCTAAATAGCAAAGATTGATAAACTCTTCTGCTTTTTGGAGTAAATCTTCATTCAAGGCTAATCCCTCACGTTTATTAGTTTACATAATACTTTTATCGTAACCTTTAGACTTTACTGGAATAGCATTCACTTCAATTGATGTAAAAGCATTGTAAGGAGTGCATCAGAAGTTATCGTTTTAGCCTCTCCACCTCCTTGTGCCTGTTTTTCATTTCCTCCTCCCCTTCCATTGATCACTGGCAATATCGATTGAGCTAGATTCTTCATATTGATAGCCGACTCTTCTCTTTGACACACAAATTGAAGTTTCCCATTTATCTCTGAAACGAAAAGAACATTGACTTCAGGGTCAATAGCCAACACATATCGAGCAATGGTTTGTATCTCTTGGAGGCCCTTATCTGCAAAAGTAGCTTGTACGACTCTATGGTGAGCAACTTTTGTTGTTTCTTTTAATAAGTCTTGCGCTTCAAACTGTAAAACAGTTTCTTGTAAAACCTTTATTTCTTTTTCAAGAGTTTTATTTCTATCAATGAGTCGGAGGGCAGCAGTCTCTAGTTCATCTTGAGGTGCATGTAAGAGACTTGTTAACTTTGATACAACAGCTGTCTTATCATGAATCTGCTTTCGAACACGGTGACCACATACAAACTCGACCCTTGTCTTTTTCTTTTGTCGTTCAGTACCCAAGATAGTAATGGTTTGAACTTCACCTGTATTTTGTGGATGAGTACCTCCACAACCGTTATAATCAAATTCTGGAAT
>JAKFDY010000428.1:0-7127 GCA_036675885.1 Lacibacter sp.
AGGTGATTTTGTGCATACGTTTGGCGATGTGCATATTTACAGCAACCATATGGAACAGGTGAACCTGCAGTTAAGCCGCACGCCGTTTCCTTTACCAACCATGAAGCTGAATCCTGATGTGAAAGATATTTTCGAATTCAAGTTTGAAGATTTTACATTGGAGAATTATCAAAGCCACGGAGCGATCAAAGCACCGGTAGCAGTTTAATTTCAGATTGCAGATTTCCGGTTTTAGATTTGTTCGTCATCTGCAATCGTCATTCTAAAATCTGAAATGTGCTTATAAGTTTAATCGTCGCAGCTTCTTCTAACAACGCCATCGGTCGTAACAACGAATTACTATGGCATTTACCAATTGACCTGAAGTTTTTCAAGAATACTACATGGGCATTGCCAGTAATCATGGGGCGCAAGACCTTTGAATCAGTAGGAAGTAAGCCATTGACAGGTCGCACAAATATTATTGTTTCAAGGCAGGAAGGATTGACCTCACAATATGAAAATGTGTGGTTTGCCAAATCGCTTGATGAGGCAATTGAATTAGCCAAAAAACTCGATACAAAAGAGATTACGATTGCAGGTGGTGCACAGATCTATGAGCAGGCATTGCCCATCGCAAATCGTATTTATTTAACAAGGGTACACGTACACCTGGAAGCTGATGCATTCTTTCCGGAATTTTCTGTTGATGAATGGAATCTTACAAACAGTAAAGATTTTGAGGCTGATGAAAAACATGCTTATTCTTTCTCTATTCAACAGTGGGACAGAAAAAGTGGAAAGTAGAAAGTTCAAAGTGAGAAGTATACAGTCTTTCATTTCTTCATTTCCTATTTTTGATTTTCAATTTTTCATTTCCTGATGTATTCTTCTTTCCAGCTTGGTTTAAAATATATCAATTATTATTTCACTGCTTCCAATGGCAAAGGGCATGGCATTCATTCACCTTTTGTATTTGATCTGGTAGTTAAAGTATTAAATGATAAAACAGGTTATGCAGCTTACAAAGAAGTTGAACTGCAACGGAGTTTATTGTTGGGGAATGAAACGATTATTACAGTTGAAGATTTTGGTGCAGGCTCAACCAAAGGATTAACTAAGCAAAGGGTGGTGCAACAGATAGCAGCTACTTCTCTTAAGCCGAAGAAATATGCACAACTGTTGTACAGGTTGGTGAATTATTTTCAACCAAAGCAAATACTTGAATTAGGTACATCGCTTGGTATTACCACTGCTTATCTTGCTAAAGCAAAACCAACTGCAACGGTTACAACCATGGAAGGTTCGGCAACTATTGCAGAAATAGCAAAACAGCAGTTTCGTGAATTACAGTTGAATAGTATCAATATTATTACCGGCAACTTTGACGAAACATTACAGTCTGTAATTGACACTGCTGCTCAGCCATTCAATTTTGTATTTATCGATGGTAATCATCGTAAAGAACCAACACTTCGTTATTTTGAACAGTTACTTGCAAAGGCAGATCATGATACCGTGTTTGTATTTGATGATATTCACTGGAGTAAAGAGATGGAGGAAGCATGGGAGATCATCAAGCAACATGAAGCAGTAACCTTAACGATTGATTTGTTTTTTATCGGGTTGGTATTTTTGAGGAAGGAACAGAAAGAGAGAGAACATTTTGTGATCAGGTTTTAGAATGCAATATAAAAGGGATATTATCCGGTTGCATGAATGAATTTTTCAACACGAACAAAACTCTATTACACTGACTTGAGTTACAAAATAAGGGTTGTCCATAACGTCGCTCACTGGATAAAAAAACAATATCTTCACGATATCACAAACCAACTAACTTAACCTGCATATTATGGTCATTGGTGTTTTAAAAGAACCGGCTCACGAAACGAGGGTGTCAATCATTGCTGAGTCGGCGGCGGCTTTAGTTAAAAAAGGAATTATGTTGTTTGTTGAAAGCGGTGCCGGTGAACTGGCCTATTGCAGCAACTCTGCTTATGAACAGGTAGGCGCACACATCAAAACAAGAGAAGAAGTATTGAAAAATGCGGATATTATTCTTGCTATTCATGCACCAACTCCTGTTGAAATCGATCAACTCTCATCAAAAATTCTCATTGGTGTTTATCAGCCGTTGATGAATGTTGATGCCATGAAAAACTGGGCAGCAAAAAATATTACTTCTTTTTCATTGGATATGTTGCCACGCACCACACGTGCACAATCAATGGATGTGTTGAGTTCGCAGGCAAATATTGCAGGTTACAAAGCTGTGTTAACGGGAGCAAATTTATATCCCCGTTACTTTCCCATGTTCATGACGGCAGCGGGAAGTATTAAACCGGCCAAGGTATTGATACTTGGTGCCGGTGTTGCGGGCTTACAAGCTATTGCAACAGCCAAACGTTTAGGTGCGGTTGTAGAAGTGTTTGATACAAGACCTGCAGTGAAAGAAGAAGTGATGAGCCTCGGTGCAAAGTTTGTGGAAGTGGAAGGTGCGGCTGATGCAAGTAAGGCAGGTGGTTATGCAGTTGAACAAAGCGAAGAGTACAAACAAAAACAACAACAACGAATTTCGGAGAGTGTTGCAAAGGCAGATATCATCATTACAACGGCACAGATACCCGGCAAAAAAGCACCGATCCTTATTACAGAAGAAATGCTGAAGTTAATGCAGGAAGGTTCAGTGATCATTGACCTGGCTGCTGCAACAGGTGGTAATACACCCTTTACAAAAAATGATGAAACAGTTGTTATCACTGGAGTGAGAATCGTTGGTAATTCCAACCTGCAGGCAACTATGCCATCCGATGCAAGTAAGTTGTACGGCAAAAATGTACTCAACTTTTTGCAACTAATCATCACGAAAGAAGCAACGATCAATCTTAATTGGGAAGATGATTTGGTGAAAGGTTCCTGTATTACACACAACAACGAAGTTGTACACGAACGTTTGAAATAATCAACAACACATAACTGAATTTATATGGAAAGTTTACTTAACTGGATTTCAGCTAACGAGCAAATGGTTTATATACTGATGCTGGTTATTTTTCTTGGCTTTATTGTCATCAGCCGTGTGCCTGCTGTATTGCATACACCGCTTATGAGCCATGCCAATGCCATTAGTGGTGTGGTGATTATTGGCGCCATCATTGTAATGGGCAGGGCCGATGAAAATAATTATGCTGCATTGATCCTTGGTTTTCTTGCAGTGGTATTGGGTGCCATTAATGTGGTAGGAGGATTTGTGGTAACCGACCGCATGCTGGAAATGTTTAAAAAGAAAAAATAATCTGCAGGAGATTAATTCATATTAACTGACTGAACAATGGGAGTATCAATTTTAAGTATCATTTATATTGCAGGAGCCATCACATTTATCATTGGATTGAAAATGATGTCGCAGCCGGATTCTGCACGCAAAGGAAATATCATTGCAGGTGCCGGTATGCTGGCTGCTATTGTTGGAACAATTTTCCTATTCCGCAATGCAGACGGCACTGCTTTAAAGAATCACGTATGGATCTTTGGTGGCATTCTTATCGGTACACTCATCGGTGTGTATTCTGCAAAGAAGGTAAAGATGACCGGCATGCCTGAGATGGTGAGTTTGTTTAATGGATTAGGCGGTGCAAGTGCAACACTAATTTCTGTTATTGAATTTAATCAACTGGCCGATCTTGGTTTTCCATCAGAAACTTCAACACCCGGCATTATGGCTATTCTTTTTTCAGGTATCATTCTCGGTAATATCACGTTCTCAGGAAGTATCATTGCATGGGCAAAGTTGAGTGGTAAATTAAAAGACTTTGCATTTAAAGGACAACATATTGTAAACATCCTGTTGTTATTGTCAAGCATTACATTGTCAGTTTACATTACATCTAATCTACTGTCAGAAAATATAACTGTTTTATTTGCTTCTGTATTTCTCCTCTCACTTATCTACGGCATTTTATTTGTGATGCCCATTGGTGGTGCAGATATGCCGGTGGTTATTTCGTTGCTTAATTCATTAAGTGGATTGAGTGCTGCATGCGGTGGTTTCTTATACGATAATAAAGTAGTATTCACTGGCGGTATTCTTGTTGGTGCAGCGGGTACAATTCTTACAGTGTTGATGTGTAAGGCCATGAACCGTTCATTAACCAATGTATTGATCGGTTCTTTTGGGGGAAGCAGTGCAGCAGGCGGCGGTAGTAAAGAACAGGGAGCCTATAAAGAGATCACGTTAAATGATGCGGCCGTTGTTATGAGTTATGCAAACAAAGTGATCATTGTTCCCGGTTACGGATTGGCTGTTGCACAGGCGCAACATACTTGTCATGAATTACAAAAAATGCTCGAATCAAAAGATGTGGATGTAAAGTATGCCATCCACCCTGTTGCAGGTCGTATGCCCGGTCATATGAATGTACTGCTTGCAGAAGCAGATGTGAGTTATGAAAAACTATTGGAAATGGAACAGAGTAATGAAGAGTTTCCATCTGTTGACCTGGTATTGATACTTGGTGCCAATGATGTGGTGAACCCTGCTGCAAAATCTGATCCTTCTTCACCCATCTATGGAATGCCTATTCTTGATGTTGGATTGGCAAAGAATGTGGTGGTAGTAAAACGCAGTATGAAACCAGGATATGCAGGTATTGAGAACGATCTGTTCTTTCAGCCAAAAACATCGATGTTATTTGGTGATGCAAAAAAAGTATTGCAGGATCTTATTGCGGAAATCAAGAGCATATAGTTTGTAATTTCACAACATGCAACTTCCTTCTTCATTACTGGCAGCAATTGAACACACGAAAGGGTTTGATAAAAAAGCATTTGAAGAAGTGCATGCAAGTGGAGAGCAGGTAGTTTCTGTACGGGTCAATCCGTTGAAGTCGTCAACCGTGAATGGTGAATGGTCAACAGGCAACAGGCAAGAGGCAATTGGCAATAAGCAACCCATCTCGACTTCGCTCGATGTGATGCCCAACAACCCTTCGACTTCGCTCAGGGCCGTTCCCTGGTCGTCTACCGGTTATTATCTCAGCCAGCGTCCTTCGTTTACACTCGATCCGTTATTACATGCAGGTGCCTATTATGTGCAGGAAGCAAGCAGTATGTTTTTAGAGCAAGCCATGAAACAATCGGTTGATCTTTCACAGCCATTGCTGGTGCTGGATTTATGTGCAGCACCAGGAGGTAAATCAACATTACTGCAGTCAATCATCAGCAACGAAAGTTTATTAGTGAGCAATGAAGTCATTCAGACACGTGTAAATATTCTCAAAGAAAATATCATCAAGTGGGGTGCAGGAAATGTAGTGGTGACGAACAATGATCCCAATGCTTTTTCAAAACTGCATGGTTTGTTTGATGTGATTGTGATCGATGCACCTTGCAGCGGCAGTGGTTTGTTTCGTCGTGATGCAGAAGCAATCAAGGAATGGAGTGAAGACAATGTGCAGCTTTGCAGCCAACGCCAGCAACGGATTTTAGCCGATGCATGGAATTGTTTAAAAGAAGATGGTGTGCTTATTTATTCCGCCTGTTCTTATTCATCGGAAGAAGACGAAGAAATACTTGATTGGATGATGAGTGAGTTTAAAGTTGAAGGTTTAAGGTTGAAGGTTGACGATAGCTGGAATATCGACGAAGTAGAAACAGCAGCAGGTGCTTATGGTTACCGTTTCTGGCCTTACAAAGTAAAAGGCGAAGGTTTTTTTATTGCAGCATTCAGAAAAAGGGAATCAGCAGATCAACTTCGTATCAAAATAAAAACAACACAGCTTGCTTCAAAGCAGGAAGCGACTATTGCAGCAAATTGGTTGAAGAATACGGATGGCTTAACCTTCATCAAACAAGGACAAAATATTGCTGCTGTACCAACACAGTGGAACGAAACTATTCAATACCTCATGCAGGAATTAAAAGTGCGTTATGCAGGTGTTGAGTTGGGCACTATTGCCAAGAACGATCTTTTGCCGGAACATGCACTGGCGTTAAGTACCATCATTGGTGATTCAGTTGTAAAAGTTGAACTTTCAAAAGAACAGGCACTCGATTATCTGCGTAAAAATGAAATTACAATTGCGAGTACGCATAAAGGCTGGGCAATCGCAAGCTATCAGCAGCATCCGCTTGGCTGGATGAAATTACTCGGCAACCGCATCAACAACTACTATCCTAAAGAGTGGCGGATATTGATGAGATGAAGAATGTGTAGTCTCGACTCTCGACTGCCCTCAGGATTCATTACTCATTACTCATCACTCATCATTCATCACTCATCATTTGAATTTTGTGTTGAACAATAATTTAAATCCTGTCCAGATAAGAATAGCAGCTGTGCTGTAGAATAGCACCTTGATGCCACTGCTGTTCGGTTGATAGATCATGAGCAATGTTGCACAGATCATCAGCAAACCAAGAATAAATACATAAGCCAGGCGATTGAAATTCTGCCGCAATGCTTTGTTGGTAAAACTATCTTCCCTGAAATTTATTTCATGTTTCAAAACACCTGTACGCAGGTTGTTGACGATTTCTTTAATGTCCGTAGGTAAACGATCAACAATGTAGAGATAATCTTCTGCTGAGTTGATTACTTTATTTACAATTGTATCAAAACTGAATTTCTCTTTGATCTTTTCTTTTGCAAATGGTTCGATCATGTTAATGAGTGAAATATCTGCTTCCAATACTTCTGCAAATTTTTGAATAGTACCCAATGCTTTTAACAGCATATATAAATTAGTTGGCACTTTCAACCCATGACGTAAGATCACCTTAAATGTATCGGCCAGCAGGCTGGAGATATCAACTTTTTCATAAGGGATGTAACTGTATTTCTGAATCAGTTCGCCCACTTCAAATTCAAGATCAGCATGGTCTTTATAAAAACTTATATTCAGTAGTGCAAGCAAAGCTTTGCTGATGCGGTGTGTGTCCTGTCTTGCAAAACCAAGCATAAAGTTGATGAGCGCTTGTATCTGCCCGGGTTTTAAACTGGCGGTCATGCCATGATCGAGCAATATCACCTGGTTATTTTCACGAATCAATAAATTACCTGCATGCGGATCGGCATGAAAGAATCCATGCTTCAGGATCATCTTTAAAATGATTTGTGTGCCATTCAATGCAATCTGTTTGGTGTC
>JAKFDY010000429.1:0-13100 GCA_036675885.1 Lacibacter sp.
ATGTTCATAATAGCAGCAACATTATTCCATCCTGTTTGATCGTTCACATCTTTCAACGCTGCTTCTATCGCTATAAGAAGTGATTGCTCCGGTTTATCAGCATAAAAAGTTCCTATAGCCGATTGCTGAAGCGTTTCTGAATTTTGACCAGCCGCAATTTTCTTTACCTCCTGCAGCACTGTTGGTTTTACAACAGTTTCTATTTGTTGCTTTGTGGTACGCAACATGTCGCTCAGCTGAATTAATGTTGGCGGTTGTGTTGGTATAAGTGAAAGGCGCTTCACATCTTTTGGTGGCAGTTGCACCTTAAAATCAGGAAGCGTCATTTCATCTAATTTAAAATTCGCTTCCTGTGCAATCTGTTTTGCCTGCGCACTGTATTGCTTCTGCATTTGCTGTTTATATGCTTCCAGTTCTGCGGGGCTCATCTTCATCATCTTATTCACGTCTGGCATTGTGGGAGCGGTTTGTGCAAACCCTTGCAGCATAGTAAGGAGAAAACAGGCGACCAGTAATAGTGTTTTCATTTATTTTACTTTGAGACCATAAAAATAGAAATGGGCATTGCTTCAACTCATCAATGCTGCATCAATTGAATGATCGGGTGGATGAATTGTGGAAGGCATCTTTAATCTGTATATTTCAGAAGGTTTGGAAATTCTCAATTATCTTCCATTTCATAAAGCAGACAGCAGCAACTCTTCATGACAGATCCACAGGTTTTTGAAACGATTTACCACGAGCATAAAAACTTTGTGTACAATCTTTGCCTGCACTATACATTAAATGAAGAAGATGCACAGGATATAACACAGGAGGTGTTTGTGAAAGTACATCAGCATTTACAGCAATTCACCCCGGAAAAAGCTTTATTAAAAACATGGATCGGGCGTATTACTATTCATCAATGTCTTGATTTCTTAAAAGCACGAAAAACAAAAAAGCGGTTTGGTTTTATCAGTTCATTGTTTCAAAAACAAAGTAACGAGCCAATAGCAACAGCGCTAAACTATCATCATCCCGGTGTGGCAGCAGAAGACAAAGAGGGATTGAACAGGTTGCTGCAGATCATTTGGTCATTGCCTGCAAATCAGCAAACAGTGATCATTCTCAGCAAAATGGAAGAGCGTTCGCAAAAGGAGGTGGCAGAGCTAATGAATCTCAGTATTAAAGCAGTAGAATCTCTTTTACAGCGGGCAAAAGAAAATATCCGTAAAAAATTAACCAACACCGAAGGATTATAATCACTTTGGCGTATAATTAAAATGAAGGAATATGAATATTGATCAAAAACTGGAACAACTAAAGCAGGTGCAGCAGGTAGAAGCACCCCATTTCCTGTTAACACGTATCAGGCAGCGTATTGATAATATCCACCATGCAGAAGCTCCTCTTAAATGGCGTTGGGCGTTTGTTTCTGTGGGAGTTTTATTGCTGGTGCTCAATCTTTCTATATTCCTGAAAGTAAACAAAGATCGTAAACAGCAACCCGGCATTGAAAGTTATATCAATGCCATGAATTTATCTACATCGAATGACATTTATCATGAGTAAGCTACGGCTTTTAATACTTGCTGTTGTTGGATTATTGCTGATAAATTTTGCAGTAGTCAGTTGGTTCTTTTTTCAGCCATCACAACCGCAGCATCCCGATAACAGAATGCCAAGGGGAGAAGATGGCCCGAAGAAAATGATCATCGAAAGGTTACATTTCAGCCCGGAGCAGGTTCAGGAATATGAAGCACTGATCAAAGGCCATCGTGCTTCTATCCGTGCAACAGAAGACAGTATTCGATCTGCAAAGAACAACTTATACCAGACCTTAAACAGCAATAACGCTGAACAGAAAGATTCGTTGATCACTAAGCTGAGTGATCTGCACCAGCAGATCGAGCAAATTCATTACAATCATTTTACAGATATACGTAAGATCTGCAAGCCAGATCAACTGGACGATTTTAATCGTTTAACAGAAGACCTTGCCCGTTTTTTTAATCAAGGAAAAAAAAGACCAGCACCACCGAAGGATTAGTTTCTTCTCCTCGTATATATCTGTAATAAAACAATACCCAACTATGAATTTATCATCCGGCTCACTTATTACAGGCGCAGTTATTTTATTAGCAACCTCTTTAAGTTGTAAAAAGAAAACAGAAGATGCAACAGGCGCAACCGTGGCTGTTCCTGCTGTGTATTTAAAAATTTATGGCGCTGGCAGTATCACAAATGATGGCACCTATATCACCATTAAAACAACAGGCACGCCAGATCATAAAAGTGCATATTACCCAACAAGTCATAGTTTATACGAAAGTTTCAGCGGCACAACTTTTGGCGGCAATACGTTTACAAAGAACCCAAACTCAATATCCACATTCAATTATACATTTAAAATACCCGTTAATCCCACCGTTTCTGCAACGCATGCAGCAACGCCTTTAGGTCCAATTGGTATTGCTCTCAACGGTGTGCCGTTCTTTAATCAGTATGCCGGACCAAATCAACTTTTAACAAATGAAGTAGTGAGCTTTGATCAATCCTGGGGACATCCTGCGCCAAACGGACAATATCATTACCATGTAGAGCCCCTTTATCTCACTACAGTTAAAGCAACAAAATCATCATTGCTTGGGTTTTTGTTAGATGGTTTCCCTGTATATGGTCCGCAGGAAAATGGTGCGCCTGTAACCAATGCCATGCTTGATGCATATCATGGTCATACACATGCAACGGTTGATTTTCCCAACGGTATTTATCATTACCACATCAATAACACAGATCCTTACATTAATGGAAGTGGCTTTTATGGAACTGCAGGTACAGTATCGCAATAAATTCTGGTTGCTTTTGTTCACAGCATTTGCATGCAATTCACCCGGTACAACAACGGTGCAGGCACCCTCATTTCTGCTGAATAAAAATGAACAAAGTCTGCAACTACAAAATGGGTTGCTTTTATATAAGCAACAACCTTTGAACGGAACATTATACACTTTATTCCCAAACACAACTGATACGGCTGAGTTGGTCACTTACGTCAATGGAAAAGAACATGCAGAGTGGAAACGTTTTTATGCTTCGGGAAAATTAAAAGAGAAGCGATATTTCCAACTCGGAAAGAAAACGGGGCTTTATCAAACCTTTTGGGAAAATGGTAACAAGCAGATGCAATATGTTTTTGTAAATGATGAATACGAAGGCGCTTGTTATGAATGGAATGAGGAAGGCCGCTTAATAAGATCAATGAATTATAAACAAGGTCATGAAGATGGTTTGCAGCAAAGCTGGTATAACACTGGAAAAATTAAAGCGAACTATATTATCAAGGCCGGAAGAAGATATGGTTTGCTGGGTACAAAAAACTGCATCAATGTATCGGACAGTATTTTTAAACTATAGCATCTTGTTATTGAGTTTGCTGATGGTTTCCTGCAAAGGCAATCAGGCAACAAGCAACTTGCCTTATTACAACAGCCCTGATTTCATGCCCGTGTTTGCATCGTCGCAAAAGCAGGTAGCCCAAGAGATCGATCATACCATTGGTTCATTTTCATTTACCGATCAATATGGGAAAACGGTTACAGATAAATCGATCAGCGGGAAAATACATGTTGCTAATTTCATTTTCACCAGCTGTGGCAGTATCTGTCCGGTCATGACGAAGCATATGAAGCTCGTGCAAACTGCTTTTCAAAACAATCCTGATGTTGTTATTCTTTCTTATAGTGTTACCCCATGGATCGACAGCGTGGGACGGTTGAAAAGATTTGCAGAGAACAATGATATTGTTTCAACTAACTGGCACCTGCTCACGGGTAATAAAGGGGAGATCTATCAGCTTGCCCGCAAAGATTATTTTGCTGAAGAAGATCTTGGTTTTACAAAAGACAGTACCGAATTCCTGCATACCGAACATGTGTTACTTATTGATCGGTCGAAACGCATTCGTGGAATTTATAATGGCACGCTGCAACTCGAAATTGAACAGCTCATCAAGGACATGAAGCAGTTAGCGGAGGAAAAATAGTGTTGATCGCCTTACATCAAATTAACGTATAGCAAAACTGAAAATATTGTTTCTTTGTTTCTCCTTAATTTAGTTATATGCTTACAGAAACACTGGCTTCTATTTTCCAAAGAGATCTTGCAAAGCTTTACACAGAAATTGAACAATACAACAGTGAAGACAAGCTTTGGATAACAGAACGATCAATTGCTAATTCTGCAGGAAACCTTTGCCTTCATTTAGTGGGCAATCTTAAAACCTATATTGGTGCCCAGCTTGGTGGTTTTGCTTACATACGAAACCGTGAGCTTGAATTTTCATTGAAAGGTGTACCAAAAGCAGAATTGCTTGCAATGGTTGCTGAAACAAGAACCATTGTTGATGAAACCTTACGCACACTTCCGGCAACCACTTTACAACAGGAATATCCATTGCTGGTGTTTGCTGAAAAAACATCAACTGAATTCTTTCTTGTACACCTGGCGGCACATTTAAGTTATCATCTCGGTCAAATTAATTATCACCGTCGCTTGTTAGATGTGCAGGAATGATGCATAAAGATTTTTATCTTGTACTAATAATCCATGCGCATGCTTAGTTTCATCAAAACAAATTCCGATAGCAGCGATTTCCGTTCGCTGGTTGTTTCACTCGATGCCGATCTGCAAGAGCGGTATGGTGAGCAGCAATCGTTCTTTTCACAATTCAATAAGCTCGATCATATTCATCATGTAATTGTGGCTTATGAAAACAACCAGCCGGTTGGCTGCGGAGCATTTAAAGAATATGAGCTGGGAGTTGCAGAGATCAAACGCATGTTTGTGCTGCATCAACACCGGGGCAAAGGAATTGCAGGGCTTATCTTAACGGAGCTGGAGCAATGGGCAAAAGAAGAAGGTTTTAAACGTTGTATTCTCGAAACTGCCACAAAGCAACCCGAGGCCATCAGGGTATATGAACGTGAAGGATATAAACGTATTCCCAACTACGGACAATACGTTGGTGTGGAGATCAGTTTGTGTATGGAGAAGAAGCTGGTGTAGGATTTCCTGGCTTGAAAAAACTCTGGTTGCATACAACGTTGCTGGCAGAATTATAATCTGAATATTATTATTAATCTCAAGTCAACATGAACAAACAACAAACCTCGCTCTTATTCTGCCTGGTAATGGATGCAGTGGGTTATGCCACTTATGCATTCCCTTTTCTTGGTGAGTTTGGTGATTTGATCTGGGCACCAATCTCTGCTCTTATTTTCTTCCGCACATTTGGTGGCTGGAAAGGTGCTTTCGGTTCGGCCTTCAACTTTGCAGAAGAGTTGTTACCATGGACCGACTTTGTTCCCAGCTTTACAATTATGTGGGCATGGAATTATTTCGGGCAAAAGAAAAACAACATAGCAATTCAACCGGCCAGATAAAAGAAACGTCGCACTTTTAGTGCGACGTTTTAATTTAGTTCTTATTTGTTCCATACCGCCATGGGTCGTTTGTATCTTTTGTAGGGCGCATATCTTCATCTTTCTCTTTATCGTACACACGCAGGTAAATCACCCATTCAAAATTCTGATACTCTGCCACAAGGTCAATTACCAGTTTGCTGAATTCACCGGTTACATCATTAATATGAAACTGGTTACTCCACAAACGCAATTCTTCAGATGGTGCACTGTAGGTGCCGCTTGCTGTAATGCTGTTGTTTGCTCCTTTACTGAAAAGCGATTTACCTAAAATATCGTTGTAATAAGCTTTGTATTGCTTTTGCATTTCTTTTGTTTCTTCAGTTACCAGGAGTTTTGCCTCCCAAAGCCAATTGATTTTTTTATTGGCAGGGTAACCAAGAATTTTTGTTTCAACAGCACCTTTCATTTCCACTTTCGAACTATACTCAATAACGCTGGGGTCTCCCTGGTTTTGTGTGCCTTTGATTAATGCAAATTGATTGGGATAATCGTTAATTACTTTTTCTAATTGTGGACGGATGGTGGTGAATGTGTTCTTCGTTTGTGCAGATGAAAAGAAAGCAATCAGGATAATTGCTGATGATAGCATTAGTTTTTGAGTCATGGATAGAGATTTGATTGCAATATAGTAAAACAAATCTTTCAATCATAGTATACCGGGTATCAGTCTTTTTACTCTCCGCATATAGTCCCGGTATTCATCACCAAAAACATCAATCAGTTTTCTTTCTTCGAGCCACATACCAATAAAAATATAAACGTTCATCAACAGTAATAAATACCAGTTTTTATAAACCGGAACAGCAATACAAATGCCGGTAAAGAACAGGATTGTTCCGCTATACAAAGGATGACGCATGTATTTATGCAGCCCTTTTATTTGTAAAGGCATATTGGTTTCTTTACTTAATCCAAGAAAAGAAGAAAGCTCATATTCTCTTGCTGATTGAATCATAATTGTGAGACCGGCAAGCGTTACAACCGCTCCTGCTATCATAACAGCGGTGGTACTGTTATAAACCTCAGGACTTACAAAACGAATATGAAACCAAAGCAAACCAACTAAACCGGCGAGATTAAAGAGGTTATAAACAATCCGGTAAGCCTGTCTTGAAATGCCGGAAACGCTTTGGAACCAATGCTTTACAGGCTCTGCTGCCAGCAGGCTATGCAGAATAAAATACAATGCCCATAATGAAAGCAACAAGATCATATTACGAATGTAACAGGATTATTACACAGAAACCCGTAAAAATAACAAGTGAAAAAACATTGTTTCTACGCTTGCAAACACAAGAAAGCGGTTATATTTTTATATCCTTAAATCCAATCGTTATGAAAAAGAACCCTTCCGTACGTAAAAGCTCTTCTGTTCTTCAGTCAATTAAACAGATTGTTCATTTGCTGGTTGAATCTTTCGAATCGCCACAAACAAAACAATTTAAACGTTGGAAAAGTTATGTAGCTGAATAATATGAATGAATTTTACTCTTGAAAGCCATTACCGCTGCGAGTGTATGGCTTTTTTTATGCACCTGCTTCAATCAATATTTATTTCGCTGAAAACAAAATGTATTCTGCAGGAGTGTATCCTTTAATGGAAAAGATATAATTGTTTTGAAAAGACCCCTGTCTTACAAATTCACCTTTACGGGTATATACCACAACAGCACCTCCGCTACCGGGCTTCATGCTACCTGCCAATAGTGTTGGCAAAAACTTCATGTAAGCAATTGTTGTTACATCCAGCACCTGTAGCTGGTTAATGTCAACCTCCATTTCATCAATAAAATAGGCTTTTACTTTTTCGTTGCGCCAAAACAAAGCCTGTTCTCCGGTTGATTGATCGGTATTAAGATTAAGCCCCGCCATTCTTGTAATTAAATAATAGATGCAGTCTGGATACGTAAGTATTTCGTCGTTTTCGAGAAAATTGAATTCACGTTCCATAATGTCTTCGTACAGACCGGAACTGAATTGTTCTTTATATTTCTCCAGTTTTGTTTTGCGTGTACCTGTTACAATAATCTGTTGTAATTCTTTTCCTTTCCCTTCAACTCTAACTGCATTGGGTGGAAGTTTATTAATCAACTTCAACGAATCATACTCTGCAGATGTAAACAGGTTGGCACCAAAATCAAAAACGGTTGTTGTAACTGAATCGAAGTCTTTTGCTTTGGGAAGTAGTTCAATTGCAATATCAGGTTTTTGTTTTCGCTTGGTACCGAGAAAATTAAAAAACACAGTGGCTTTATTTTCAAAAACCAGTTTCGGCAAAACGAAATGTTTGTCTTCTTTTACTTCTATTATTTTATTGTAGTTGGATATATCTTTCCCAAACACAAACATTAACAGTGATGAGGAGATTTTTATATTGTTGAGTGTACCTGTAACCTGCCTTAAACCGGGATAATAAAAGGTGGAAATGGATATTTTGTTGTTCTGAAAATTTTCGGGTACCATTAAAAGAAAACTGTTAAGTGTATCAATAACCGGATAATACAGGGTATCGGTTATGCCGGCATCCATCGCCTTTGCTACCACCATCAGTGTTCCTGCTTTTACAAATGCGGTTTGTTGAAGCGAAATCCAGATGCTGTCTGTATCCGGAACACGTTCAATGCTTACCGTGGCAGACCCTTTTTCCTGGGCATAACCACAAAAGTGTACTGTGGTAAAAAGAATAACGGAGAAGATCAGTTTTTTCATACCAGGTGTTGTTTCGGTTATACGTTATCAGGTTTTAGAATTTCGCCAGCACTTTGTTCATTTCTGCCGTAATTTCTTCATTGCAAAGATTACCAATACTGCCTTCGTGTGTATGATGTAATTGTTGCAGATCGTATTCAAACTCTCCTTTGTTGATGGCGTTACCCACTTGCTGATACGCTTCACGGAACGGCACTCCTTTATTCACCAGCTCGTTCACTGCTTCTACACTAAAGAGATATTTATACTTCTCATCGGTGAGAATATTTTCCTTCACCTTCATATTGCTGAGCATGAGCTGCATCAATTGCAGGCAAGCTTTCAGTTCTTCAATAGCAGGAAACAGAATTTCTTTTGTTAACTGCATATCACGATGATAACCGGAAGGAAGATTATTGATGAGTAAAGTGAGTTCGTTTGGTATCGATTGAATGCGGTTGCATTTTGCACGGATGAGTTCAAACACATCGGGGTTTTTCTTGTGCGGCATAATGCTGCTGCCCGTTGTTAATTCATCAGGGAATGAAATGAAACCGAAGTTCTGGTTCATGTACAGGCAACAATCCATTGCCAGTTTGCTGAGTGTTGCTGCAACAGAACTCATACCGATGCCTGTTACTTTCTCTGTTTTACCACGGCTCATTTGTGCATACACGCTGTTCCAGTTAAGTGTACCGAATTGTAATAATTCTGTTGTACGTTTTCTGCTGAGCGGAAACGATGAACCATAACCTGCACCACTACCTAATGGATTTTTATTTGCCACCTGGTATGCTGCTGCTACTAATTCCAGGTCATCTACCAAACTTTCGGCATAAGCACCTAACCACAAACCAACTGATGATGGCATGGCAATTTGCAAATGTGTATAGCCGGGCAGCAATGTATTCTTCTGTTGATCGCCTGTTTTGATCAACAGATCAAACAGGTTTTTTACTTCGTCTTTAATATGGCTGATCTCGGCACGCAGGTATAATTTTATATCAACTGCCACCTGGTCGTTACGGCTGCGGCCACTGTGGATTTTTTTTCCTGCATCGCCGATTTTTTGTGTAAGAAGATATTCAACCTGCGAATGCACATCTTCTATTCCTTCTTCAATAATGAAAGCGCCGAGCTCAATGGTTGCGGCAATTTCTTTCAATCCATTTACAGCAATCTCTGCTTCTTCTTTGCTCATTAATCCCACTTCGCCCAACATAGTAACATGTGCAATGGAACCTTGTACGTCGTACTTCGCCAACAACAAATCAAATTCTTTATCACGACCAACGGTGAACTGTTCTACCAATGCGGATGTGCTGCTGTTTTCTTTGCTCCAGAGTTTCATGCCTTTAAAGGTTTAGGGTTGAAGGTGGAAGGTGGAAGGTGGAAGGTTGAAGGTCCAGGGTTTTCTTTATGCCCTAAGTCTTACGCCTTTCACCTCATGCACCTGTTGCCTTTTACCTTATCAAAGTATTTTATTTAATAATTGAATGTACAACTCAATCCCGCCTTGGATCTCATCAATAAAAATATATTCATCGGCAGTATGACTTCTTGCACTATCGCCGGGACCCATTTTCAACGCCGGGAAAGGCATTAATGCTTTATCGCTGGTGGTTGGCGAACCATAGTAACCACGTCCCAATTCTATCCCTGCTTTCACCAACGGATGATCCATTGGGATAGAAGTTGATTTCATTCTTGTGGTACGTGGTTTGAACTGGCTCTTAAGATTTTGTTTCAGTTCGCTTAAGATCTCTTCAAACGTGTAGAGCTCGTTCACACGCACATCAATTACAAACTTGCATTGAGGTGGAACTACGTTGTGTTGCTGATTGTCTGTACCGATAACAGTAACCGTTAACATTGATTCACCTAACAACGGACTTACCTTATCAAACTTATAATTACGGATCCAGTTAATGTCATCCAATGCAATATATAAAGCATTCACACCTTCTTTACGTGCAGCATGCCCGGCTTTTCCTTGTGCAATACAATCGATCACCATCAAACCACGCTCGGCAACAGCCATGTCCATTTTGGTTGGCTCGCCCACAATACCAAAGTTGATATTGCCGAGATAAGGCAACACCAGTTCAATACCATTCACACCGCTGATTTCTTCTTCTGCGCTGGCAGCAAACACAACGTTGTGTGAAAGATTTTCTTTCTCGTAGTAATAAAGAAATGTAGCGATCAAACTCACCAAACAGCCGCCGGCATCGTTACTGCCAAGGCCATATAACTTGCCGTCTTCAATAATTGGTTCAAACGGATCTTTCGTGTACTTCGCATTTGGCTTTACAGTATCATGATGTGAATTAAGTAATACCGATGGTTTGGATGCATCGTAAAACTTGTTCTTTGCGTACACATTGTTGCCAACACGGAAATGTTCAATCCCTTTTTGTGCAAAAAAGTGAATAAGAATTTCTGCAGTCTCGTTTTCTTCTTTTGAAAAAGACGGAGTGGCGATCAGCTGCTTTAAAAGTTCAAGCGCCTCTGTGTGAAGTTGGCTGATGTCCTGGTTTGCCATAATAATTTGTTTAACTGTTTGTAATGGATGTTCCGCTTTCTCCGTTAATCAGATTTTTTAATTGCTCAGCTTTGCCAATCACTACCTTTTTTACGCCACTGTTTAATGCAGCAAATGCGTTATCGAGTTTCGGAATCATGCCCGCAAATATTTTCCCTTCTGTTTTTAATTGTTCGTACGATGATGGATCGATGTTGCTGATAACCGTTGCATCATCATTTGCATCGAGCAACACACCTGCTTTTTCAAATGAGTAGATCAGACTTACATCGTACAAGCTGCTCATTGCTTTTGCTACTTCCTGTGCAATGGTATCGGCATTGGTGTTGAGTAATTGACCATTACCATCATGTGTGATAGGTGCTACTACCGGTATAAAACCATGATCCAACAAACTGCTCCAGCTTTCTGCGTTGATCTTATCCGATTTTACATCGCCTACGAAACCGTAATCAATTTCTTTTACAGGACGTTTGCTGGCGGGAATTAAATTACCATCGGCACCTGTTACACCGATAGCATTGCAGCCAAGTGCTTGTAATTGTGCAATTACTTTTTTGTTGATAAGGCCTGCATACACCATTGTTACCAGATCAATCGTAGCGGCATCGGTAATGCGCCGGCCATCAACATATTTACTTTCGATGCCCAATGATTCACCGATCTTGGTTGCAACTTTACCGCCGCCGTGAATAAAAATCTTTCTTCCTTCCACTACAGCAAAACTTTGCAGGAATGATGAAAGCTTTGTTTCATCATCTACAATGTTGCCACCAATTTTTATAACAATCAAAGCCTCTCCCAGCCTCCCCGAAGGGGAGGAGGTAGTAACCTCACTATTAAAAAAAGCTCTTTGCATAGTTGGAGTTTTGCCTCACCCTTCATTTCCCTCTCCAAAAGAGAGGGAACGGTGCTGCATTTACTTTATTAAACAAAATATCTACCACATCATCTACACTCTTCTATTCTTCATCTATTGCTATTTTACAAGTTTCATTTATTCATGCTGGTTAAATAAGTTAGCCAGGTGCCTTGCCATTCTCCCCCTTCGGGGAAGCTAGAGGGGGCTTCTTAATATTTCTGCCAAAACAGTTTGTGCAGCCCATACACGATTGCTCGCCTGTTGTGTTACAATACTGTTGCTGCTGTCGAGTACTTCATCACTTAGTTCTACATTTCTGCGAACGGGTAAGCAATGCATCACTTTCGCATTGTTGGTTGTTTTCAGTTTTTCTTCTGTCAACATCCATGCAGGATCGTTACAGTAGATGCGACCGTAATCGGTATACGTACTCCAGTTCTTCACATATACAAAGTCAGCATCTTTTAATGCCTCATCCTGGTTATGTGTGATGGTGGCGCCTTTGGTGAATTGTTCATCCAGTTCATAATCTTCCGGATGCGTAATTACAAAATCAGCTTCACCCCACGCATTGATCCATTGTGCAAAACTGTTGCTCACACATTGTGGCAACGGTTTAATATGCGGAGCCCATGTCAATACAATTTTAGGTTTGCGATTGACAATTTCAGATTTTTTCAAACACTCAGTGATTGTAATAATATCTGTAAGGCTTTGTAACGGATGCAGTGTTGAACTTTCTAAACTTACTACTGGAACACCTGCATATTTAATGAACTGTTTAATGAACAGTTCGCTGTAATCATCTTTCTTATTTTGTAAAGAAGGGAATGTGCGGATGGCCAGCACATCAAAATAATTTCCAAGAATTGGCGCTGCATCTTTTACATGCTCCACCGTTGTACCACTCATGATAGCTTCTTCTTCAAACTCCCAGCTCCAACCTTCGCTGCCCACGTTGAACACGATCGGTTGCATACCGAGATTTTCCGCAGCAATCTGTGTACTTAAACGGGTACGCAAACTGGGGTTGAGAAAAATCAAACCCATGCGTTTACCGGCTCCTAATGTTTTATCAACAAGCGGTTTTGCTTTATACGCCAATGCCTTTTCTACAAGTGCATTGATATTTGTTACATCATGAACGGAAATAAACTGTTTCAATCTTATTTATATTAAATCAGTAATAAATCTTTTTAGAGTTATCCTTTCATTGCTTCAAGTTCTTCCTTCACTGCATCAATAAACATTTCTGCATCTCTCTTCTTCAAACCAAGGCTTGGCAGCAAACGAATCACATTTGGTTTTGCTTCGCCGGTGAAGATCTTTTGATTGAGCAATAAATTTTTCTTGAGGTCTTTATATTCTTCAGGCACATCAAAGCCAATCATTAAACCACGGCCACGAACATTTTCCAGTTCTTCGATCTTTTCTAATTCTTCACGGAGATATTTACCGATCATCACTGCATTGCCCATCAACTTCTCTTCTTCCATTACTTCCAGCACCGCCAATGCAGCCGCACAAGCCAAATGAT
>JAKFDY010000430.1:0-4093 GCA_036675885.1 Lacibacter sp.
ATTGAACGCACACGTTACCCCAAAGCAGGCGATAAAAATCCTGAAGTAAAAATGGGCGTGGTGGCTCCTGATGGTGGCGCAACAGTATGGGCCGATTTTAACCAGAAAGATGATCAGTATTTTGGTATGCCTTTATGGAAACCCGATGGCAGTGCGTTGTGGATTCAATGGATGCCACGTACACAGGATAATCTGAAAGTGTATGAAATGAATTTGGCAAATGGCAGCAAGAAAGTGATCTATGATGAAACACAAAAAACGTGGATTGATCTTGATGATCAGAACCGTATTACTTTTTTAAAAAATGGCAAACAGTTTATTTTAGAAAGTGACGCAACAGGATGGAATCATTTATATCTGCATGATATGAGTGGTAAACGCATCAATGCTATCACCAGCGGTTCATACACTGTTACTGCAGTAAACCTGGTTGATGAAAAAAATAAACTCGTTTATTTTACCTGCCGTAAAGACAACAGTGCCCGTTTCGATCTGTACAAAGTAAAATTTAATGGTACCGGTTTAATGCGTTTAACATTTGGTGAGTTTACACATCGTAATATTCGTGTATCGCCCAATGGAATACATTTCGTTACGAACTATTCAAATGTTTCAACTCCCGATGTAATGGCCGTTGCTAACAACAAAGGAAAGCTTATTCGAGAATTGGGTAATGCAGCAGGTGAAGCACTTGCTGTAACTGCATTGGCAAAAACAGAATTGCTTCGTGTAAAAAGTGACGATGGGAAATACGATCTGCCTTTGCGTATTGTTTGGCCGTTGAATTACGATAAAAATAAAAAGTATCCTGTGATGATCAGTATTTATGGTGGTCCCAATGCAGGTACGGTTACTGATGGCTGGCAATTGAATATGCAGCAACAATGGTGGGCGAAGGAAGGTATGATACAGGTAGCAATGGATCATCGTGCAAGCGGCCACTTTGGAAAAGAAGGCATCAACTATATGCACCGCAACCTTGGGTACTGGGAAATGAAAGACTGGATCACGATTGTAAAATGGTTAATTGAGAATGCAGGTGTTGATAAGAATAAAGTTGCCATCAGCGGTTTTAGTTACGGCGGCTATATGAGTGCTTATGCATTAACCTATGGTGCTGATTATTTCACACATGGCTTGGCCGGTGGCAGTGTTACCGATTGGAGTTTGTATGATACACATTACACAGAACGTTTTATGGATACGCCTGCTGAGAATCCTGAAGGTTATAAATCATCTTCTGTTTATACATACATTGATAACTACAAAGGTTTGCTGCGCATCTATCATGGAACAATGGATGATAACGTACATATGCAGAACAGCATGCAGCTGGTGAAAAAATTACAGGAGAAGAAAAAGCATTTTGAGTTTATGCTGTATCCCGGAGGTCGTCATGGCTGGCCAGGTAACCAACAAGTGCATTCGCAAAATGAAATAGCACTGTTTATTTATAAGAATTTGCTGGAGAGAGAAGTGCCGAAGGATGTGTTGAAATAAAGTAGAATGAATTTAATAAAAGAAAACCGGAGTGATGAGCTCCCGCCTTTTTATTTGCCGTTAATTACAAGATTTGCCTTTTCATTTGAAAGGCCAATAGTTGCAATTGAGCCACTATTAAACTTCATGAAGTCGGCTTCTATACCATCGCTGAAAATTATCCCACCGTATGGCATTAAGGATTCAACTATAAGCCTATTACTGCTTTTTATCAACCCTGCTGTAACAGCGATTTGTGTTTTAATACTTTGAAATGGTTCTCTAACAGCAAATAGCAATTGATCATCCTTGATTTTTGGTTGTTTAAGAGTTAGGTTCTTGTCAAACATACCTGCCACTCCATATGCCATATTAAAAATAGAACTAAGCCATCCTGTAGAACCAGCCTTTGTTGAAATAATAATACCACTCGATGATTGTTCTTCTGTGTGGTTATTGTAGGAAATTTTATAACGGGCGGAAACGTGAGATGATGGTCCAATGAAAAGGTCGTTAAACGCAAGCAAACGCTGACCATCATTTAATTTAGCTTCAGCAAAACGAACTATTTGTTGATTGAAAGTGTTTGAAAGTACGGCTTCTATCCCAGACATAAAGTTTGAAGCAGTAAAGGGCAGAAGTACTCCATCATAACGGTTTATGTCTGGGTTAACAGCTACAATGGGAACACCTCTTGCATACTTTGCTGTATTTGCTACAAGTCCATCCTGTCCAATAACAACAATTACGTTGTTTTCCGAAAAAATATAAGAAGGAATGTATCTGCGTTCAACAATCTTATGCTTGATAATTTTTGACAGTTGCTGTTGTAATAATCTTAATGATTCATGGAAGGTTTCGTGTTCTCTCTCATAATCATTAAAGTCGCCACCTAATCTTTCAATATAAAATTTAGCCTGTGCTTTTGTATTGAAGCGATCAATCAGTGACTCGAGCCTCGTTTTATTTTTTACAATAATTGCATATTCTATACTCATTTCCTGTTATCTTTCTTGTCGTTCAAGATCGAATCTAGTAGGTCGGGGCTTATATTAAGTGTGCCGATTTTATCTGCATTTTCTGCGAGCTGACGGAATGCAAGTGAGATATTAAATTTAGGATCTGCATTATTAGTTAGGGCTGTAAGAACTTTCCAATCTATTTCTTTATAAGGCTTCAATGTCGTTTCAAGAATATAACCTTGCGCATCCGCCTCAGCTTTATCATTTGCAGATTTTTGTTCTAAAAGAGTTTTCCGCTGATTTTCCAACGCAATGTCAGCTTCTGCCTGCATCTCTCTTAGCTTCCTGTCATTTTCGGATTTTTGAATTTCAGATTCCATTTTCTTTTCGGCAATCTGCTTTTGCTTTTCCTCAATTGCAATCTCTGTATTCAATTCGGTTTCTTTAATTTTTCGTTCTTGCTCAACAGCAAAATTTCTTCGCTCATAGATAGCCTGATCTGCTTCCTGTTGTAGTTTTTCCCTCGTTTCAGTTTCTAATGCTCGTGACATTTCTGGTGTTGCCGTAATGGCAAGTATATTGGCACCAAGTATTTCAATTCCAAGCATACCAACTGCTAACGAAGATTTTAAGCCAACTTGGATTTGCTCTTCGACTGTTTTGGCCGAACGGATAGCGTCTTTAAGTTTTATGCCGTGAATGAAAGAAGAGGTTGAAGTTTGTGCTTCATTTACAATGCGCTGGTTTAGTTTTTCAATATCATTTTTCTTATATTGTCCGCTATCATTTACTGTGAAGTCCAACACATCCGAAAGTGTTTTAGGATTACTTACTTTATAGCTTATTTGCCCCTGAATTGTAACCGTTTGATAATCGTTGGTTGATTCAGTAAAGATAAAAGGCAAATCATTGCTGCCCATCGGGATTGCTACAATCGAACTGTTAGGAGCAAAATAGAAAAAAGAAAGTCCACGACCCTCTCTTTTGATAGATCCATTTTTAAAATGGAGCACATAGGTCATCGAATCAAACTTGATGTGTTTTATTCCAAACATAGATAGAATTTTATTTTACTAATCAAATAAGTATACAAAGTATATACTGTCGAAAGTACATATTTACAATAAACTGGGTTTTATCTTTTCTTTTAATATTCAATCGATCACCTCGTCTTCTCCCACAACACCAATCCCTCCATCCCCGAAAGCAACGTATAAACAATTCCAAAAATCAAAATGTCTTCTTTCGGGTTACCATCTAACGAACCAAGCCATAACACAACAACGGTAAACAGGAAACTAATAATGGCATTAATGATCGGCAGCATTAAGGTTAATACCCAATTGGTTTTTGCAATGGAGATTTGCAGCACAACAAAATAAAAGAACGTAACAAACAACAACACTTCCAATGCAATAAATAACTCTTCACCTTTTTTTGTTGCATAAGTATCGTAATACTGACTCCAGTAAACCGTAAACAGCAATAAAGCTGCTGCATAAAACAAGCTGATCAACTGCAACCTGCTGAGTTTAAACATGCTTACTGTTTTGGTTTTATCTGCAGTTCTTCCCAAGGGGTGCTGCCATCTTTCTCTCTTGTAAACACCAGTTGCTTCCCTTCGCCGATAACAATTTCAGCAGTAGTATAAA
>JAKFDY010000431.1:0-7126 GCA_036675885.1 Lacibacter sp.
TCCTTCACGCAAACCACCAGTATTACCTGCATGATTACCATAGGTTAACCATGGGCCATTATCGCTGGTAAACATGACGATGGTATTTTTATCCAACCCGTTTGCACGAAGTGTTTTCATGATCTCTCCTACCGACCAATCAATTTCCTGCATTACATCACCAAACAAACCTGCACCACTCTTCCCTTTAAATTTCGCAGAAGCTGCTAATGGCACATGTGGCATTGGCTGTGCCATGTAAAGAAAGAAAGGATTGTTTTTATTTTTTTGAATAAAGCTTACAGCTTTTGCAGTGTACATGCCCGTTAGTGTTGCCGCATCATCTAATGTTGCAATTACTTTTCCAGGCGTATTCCCTTCAATCAAGCGAAGTGTTGGCCATTTACCTCTTTGCGCAGTAGTATCTAATGGAGCTCCATTGTAATCAACCGGCCAATAATCATGCGAATAAGGAAGGCCAACAAATTCATCGAAGCCATAACTCAATGGAAGGAATGGTGCTTTTTGTCCCAAATGCCATTTGCCGTACATGCCTGTTTTATACCCATTATCCCTTAACAATTTTGCAATGGTTTCTTCTTCAGGATTTAATGCGATGGGAGATGTAGGACTGAATGCACCACTAATACCAATACGATTGGGATAGCAACCAGTTAAAAATGCAGAACGTGAAGCAGTGCAGGTTGCCTGTGCTGCATAAAAATTTGTGAACCGCATTCCATTCGCCGCCAGTTTATTAATATTTGGTGTTTGGTAAGGGAAGCCACCATAGCAACCAAGATCGCCATAGCCGAGATCATCCATTAAGATGAGAATAATATTGGGTTTGTTGATGCCCGTTGCTTTCTGCGTATTAACGTTATACGACATGAAAGAAATTGCAATCAACAAACTGATGGCAATAAGCACTAAAAACTTTTTCATATATGGCCTACTTGTTTTCGCAAAGAAATCTTTTCATTTTCTAATTGCAATGAAATACTTCTTCCATTCCTGTCCAAACCTGCTGTTTATCCAGCGCTTCTTTTAATGGCAATTGGCAAGGATCCGTTTCTTTCCACCAACGTTGTGTTGTAGTATCAGCCGCCATCTTTTTCATATCGGCATCAAAATCAGTTCCTGTATATTCAAAGTAACTGAACAGGTAAGGCTTACCGTCAATTTCTTTTAAATAGATAGAATAATTCCGAATATTACATTCCTTTATTTTCTTTAACACTGCGGGCCATGCAGCTGCATGTAGTTGTTTATAATAGTCAATTTTTTCAGGCTTTAACCCGGTAACCATTCCAAAGCGTTGAACGTTTTGAGAAATGCTATCTTGACCATCGCCGGATTCAGGTTTGGTGTCTGTTTGCTTACAGCCAATTGTTGTCATCAGTATTGCTGCTGCTAATAAAAAAGACTTCATTACCGATACTTTAAGTTTATTAATTTATGATAAGCTAACCCGGCCTATTATTATAAAACTTTGTAAAGTCTTACGGATTCAATCACCAGGCAAGCCAACGAATTTAAAAAGCTGATACGCACTTTCGATGCAGTAACATCATTAAACCTTGCCAGCTTTTTATACCCAACGGTGCTGCCTTTGTATACCTGGTTCCATGTACCATTTTTTTCTACTTCAATGGTAAACGACTGAATGCGTTGCCCCAATCTTATGTACTCTTTAATTTCAAAACAGTTGAACATATTTTCCTGAGGGAGTGTAAACGTGAGTGTTGCTGTTTTGGATTGATCATTTACGGCCCAATAGGTTTTGTTGTTTGTGTCCAATACATTTGAAGCTGCAAATTGCTTCGTCTTTCCCCTGGTTTCGGATGCAGCTACTTTCGCTCCATGTAAAAGATTTTTTGAAAATGATTTTGTCAAATAACCCTGGAATTCTTCCAGCGCTTTTACATCATAGGCATTGATTTGTCCTGTTCTGTCAGGAGGTAGATTAAGGTTCCAACCAGCACCACTGCCCACCGATTTAAAATATATTTCCTTTAAACTTTCCAGACTTCTCACTTTGCGGTCTTCACTTTGGTGATAAAACCAACCCGGACGAATGGAAACATCCACTTCAGCAGGAATCCATGCTTCGCCGTTGAGTGTACCGGTTTCTCCTTCCCTATATTTTGTATAACCAATGCCCGGCTTTTCGCCATCAGGACCATGTGCTGTATACGTTGCCCAGCATGAATCTTTTACAAATCCACTTTCATTTCCACACCATCTTACATCCGGACCAATATCGCTGAAAATAGAAGCATTCGGTTGTAGCTTGCGAATGAGCTCCCAGGTTGTTTTCCAATCATAATAAGTATTCCGGTCAATTTCTCGTTTTTCATTTGCTCCACCATAATAACCATCTCCACCATTGGCACCATCTAACCACACTTCGAAAATATCACCGTAGTTCGTTAATAGTTCTGTCATTTGCTTCCGATACATTTCAATGTATTCAGGCCTTCCATATAAAGCACTATTTCTATCCCATGGCGAAAGATATACGCCAAACTTTATCCCATATTTTTTACAGGCCTCAGAGATTTCTTTTACCACATCGCCTTTGCCGTTTTTCCATGTGCTGTTTTTTACGGAGTGTTCGGTAGTTTTAGTAGGCCACAAGCAAAATCCGTCATGATGTTTGCAAGTTAGAATAGCTCCTTTAAAACCATTTTTTGCAATAGTTGAAACAATTTGATCTGCATCGAAATTTGTAGGATTGAAAATACTCTCCTTTTCGCCTCCCAAGCCCCATTCAAGATCGGTAAAAGTGTTCACCGTAAAATGAAGAAAGCAATAGCGCTCCATTTCATGCCATTTCATTTGGCGTTCGGTAGGTAAAGCCCCGTAAGGTTTAGGGGGTAGATTGTTTTGGGCAACAATTGTTGAACCCAACAAGATCAATACCATTGATAAAAGTAGTTTCATCTTTTTTCGTTTAGTAGATATTAATTTTCACCTCGTAAATGACAACAACATAAAAACTTCCTGCGTGCAAAAGAATTTTATTATTTAAAAATGTAATACAACACCGCCATAACCACCAGTAAAGCAACAGACAGGAATTTATAGTTTCCAACGCCCCTCCATGCTACCCCACGCAATGGCTCAAGAGGCGACTTCCAATACAAACCTTCGCTTTCAACTGTGTGAGCAACAGGATAGACAAATGAAAACAACACCTGTATAAACAAACAGGCTACAAACAAATAGAAAGCCATCATCATAAAAGGGATACCTGCTATTGCAGTGCCCGGCACTAATTTATTTACAGCAAATACAACTACACCCAGCAAAGAACCGATCCATAAAGTAAGTTGCGCTGCTTTAGCCGAAGCTTTTTTCCAGAAGATGCCTAATAGAAAAACTGTGGTAATGGGCGGCGCAATATGTGCAATTACATCGTTAATTCCATTGAACAAACTTTCATACTGATTTAAAAGTGGTAACAATAAAATAGATACAACCAGTGCAACAGCAGCAGAAACCTTACCAACACTCACCAATTTCTTATCACTAGCTGCAGGATTGAAGCGTTTGTATAAATCAAAACTCGCCAGTGTTGCAATAGAGTTGAGCGCTCCAGAGATCTGGCTCATTAAACCTGATAATAAAGCAGCCACCAACACACCCACTAAGCCTGTTGGTACAAGCTGCGTGATCATTAATGTATAGATGCCTTTTGTTTCCGTAATGGTTTTACCTGCCGCATCAACAGATTGTACACTGCTAAGATCGAACATGCCTTTTTG
This sequence comes from Lacibacter sp., assembly GCA_036675885.1. Taxonomy (GTDB): domain Bacteria; phylum Bacteroidota; class Bacteroidia; order Chitinophagales; family Chitinophagaceae; genus Lacibacter. The sequence goes on from JAKFDY010000431.1 coordinate 3,750, forward strand.
TGCCAGCACATATGCCATTAAACCCGGCAACACAAAAATGAACACGGGTAATATTTTAATAAAGCCGCAGAACAATGAACCTACTCTTGCGTGATTTTCATCTTTTGCACCCAATACACGTTATACAATTGTTTGATCGGCACACCAATACCAGATACCCAACACCGGGTAACCAAGAAATACAGCATACCAGGGCATGCCGCTTTCATCGCCGCTTCCACGAAGCATGGAAAGTTTATCAAGGCTGTTTGTTTGTTGCAGTGTAGCTGTTAACGAATCCCATCCACCAACTTTTTGAAAACAGATGACTGTGATAATTACAGCTCCCGTAAGCAACACAATGGTTTGAATTGATTCGGTAATTACAACTGCACGCAAGCCACCGATAATGGTATAGATACCTGTAAGCACTGCAATAACAGATACGCTTACATACATGTTTACACCAAACAATGTTTTTAATACAATGCCACCTGCTAAAAAAGAAAACGCAATATGAATAATAATCGCTGATACAACAGAGATGATGGCGAGCCAATCTCTGCAAGCCCTGTTATATCTCTTCTCCAGGAAATCGGGCAGTGTTGCCACTTTCGATTTTAAATAGAATGGAACAAAAAACAAAGCAAGCAAAATAAGTGTGAACGAAGCCATCCATTCGAAATTACCATTGAGCAAACCCGTATCGAAACCTGATTGTGCAAGACTTACTAAGTGGATGCAAGAGATATTTGTTGCAAACAATGCCAGTCCGATCATGGGCCACTTCAATGTTTTTCCTGCAAGAAAATAGTCATTTGATGATGTTCCTTCAACAATCGTTCTTTTCTTTAACCCCGCCCACAAACCAATGGCAACAATACCGAGGATGTAGAGAACACTTACGGCAATATCAAAAGTTCCGATCATGGTGGAGTTTTATCCGTTTATTAATTCGCAGGTACTTCCTGCTACTTGTGGTGTTTGATATACACCGTTCTTAATTACAGCAGGATGCACAAAGTATTTTTGCAAATGTGGAATATGCTCCAGGAATAATGCTTCATGATCCATTGCAATATGGTTAAATAAAACAAGGTGTTGATGCAATTGCCCCATATCACCCACATGCGGCACAACAGGAACGCCATACTTCTTACATAACAGGCTTACTGTAATAAATTCACTCACACCTCCTACACGCACAGCATCTACCTGCATAAAACCGGCACATCCGGTTTGCAAATAGTTTTTAAATATGATCCTGTTGGGCACATGTTCACCTAGTGCAAGTTTTGTTGGCGCAATGGCATCGGCCAAGGTTTTGTGAGCAAGCACATCATCAGGATGCGTTGGTTCTTCGATCCAGTAAGGTTGCATCGCTTGTAGTTCTTTGCAAATGCTTAATGCTTGCGGCAATGTCCATTGCTGGTTCGCATCAAGCATTACTTTTACATCGTTGCCTGCTACTTCACGTACAATATTTGAACGCCTGATGTCACGCTGCGGATCAGCCGATCCTACTTTCAGCTTCATAGCTGTAAAACCGGCATCAATTGCTTTCTTGCAGTTAGCTCTTACTTTTTCATCATCGTAATTAAACCAACCAATCGATGTATCGTAACCGGGATATCCTTTTTCAATAATCTCGCTTCGTTCTGTTTTTCCTGCCTGCACATTTTGCAGCAGTTGAATGGCTTCTGTTCTTGTTAACTCATCTTCCAAATAAGAAAGATCAAGTGTGTTTACAATTTGTTCCGGCGAAAGATCGATGAGCTGTTTCCATAAAGGCATATCTCTTTTCTTTGCCCACAAATCATAACAGGCATTGGTTACTGATGCCAATGCTAAATGAACAATCCCTTTATGTGGCCCAAGCCAACGGAACTGTTGTTCATTTGATAACTGGTTAAAGAGTTGACCGAAATTATTCATCAGCTCTTCAATATCTTTTCCTTTCAACTGCTCTGCATAAAATGCTGCTGCTTTACAAACCAAGTCGTTTCCTTCGCCCAATGTAAAAGCAAAACCGGTTCCGGTAATACCACTGCCATCAATCAATTCTGTAACAGCATACGAATAAACAGGATCACGGTGAATAGCATCGCTGCCTGCACCTGAATCTAACTTAAACCTTCTGTCTTGTATATTAATTGACTTAATCATTCTGTTACTAATTTCAATTTAAAACAATGGAACAGCTTCCACATTGCCATCCATTTCCAAAACAAGAATACTGCAGATTGCATCGGGCATGTTTCCACTCCAGTTAAGCATGATCTTGTTTCCTTCTTCTTTAAAACGAACAGCAGATCCTCCTAAAAAATAGGCTTTCTGTATTTTCTTTCCAGCGATGGAAGCAATTGTTAAACTGCTATTGTTATTCGAGTAGATATGAAGAAACAACTTGTTTCCTTTTCTTGTTGATGAAAAAACAGAATCAGGTTTGTAGGGACCGCCTTTTGTTCCATAAATAGCTTCGCCATTTATTTTTAACCAACTACCCATTTCTTTAAGCCGATTGATCTGTCGTTGTTCAATTCTTCCATCAGGCATTGGGCCAACATTAAACAATAGATTGCCATTGCCTCCTGCGGTACGGGATAATGTAGTAATACATTGAGTAAGGGTTTTCATTCCGTCGTTTGGTTTCCATGCCCATTGATTGCAAATAGTAATACAAGATTCCCATGGATCGTTCATGTTTACCTGACCTACCTCCTGTTCGGGAGTAGCATAGTCGCCAATCGTTTCCGGGCTCATCACTTTATGTGTACCTTTTCCTAACCGGTTGTTGATAATAACTGATGGATCAAGCTGCTTCAGATAACTGTATATATCTGCGCCCATTTCTTTTGTCCAGGGAGTTTCCCAATTACCATCAAACCAAAGCATGTAAGGATGATAATTAGTAACCAGTTCTTTCAACTGGTTTTTCATGTACAACACAAAGCGTTGCATATCTGCTTTAGTATCCAGTGTCTTCTTACCATCATTATGGATCGGGTAATCGGGATGATACCAATCGAGTACAGTATAGTAAATACAAAACTTAATGCCGTATTGCTTGCATGCTTTTGCCAGTTCACCTACTACATCTCTTTTGAATGGCGTGTTGCTGATGTTATAATTTGTATAAGCAGATGGCCACAAACAAAAACCATCGTGATGTTTTGCAGTAATGGTAAGATATTTCATACCTGCATCCTTTGCTGCTTTCACCCATACATTAGCGTTAAACAAAGTGGGATTGAATTCTTTGTACAAGCTATCGTAATCATTTTGTGCAACCTGGTGATTTCTCGACCAGCCAATTTCAGTTCCCCGTAAAGCAACAGGGCCCCAATGAATAAACATGCCAAAGCGTTTATCCATGAAGTCATCCAGTATTTTTTTAC
>JAKFDY010000432.1:0-7126 GCA_036675885.1 Lacibacter sp.
GTTCGTGTGTACCAAGTGGTGCACGGTGAATGATCAATGGTACTTCCGGTTGATTGCTTTGATTGGTAAACGACAGTTTGAACTTATTACCGCTGTTGAAATCGACCTGGTTGGTAGCAAGTGTAAACTCACGACCAATAATGCTCCAGATCTGTACATCGATCTTGGGACCATAGAACGCCGCTTCATCCTGCACTTCAATAAACGGAATATTTGATTCGATAAGCACTTTGCGTACCATCGCTTCAGTTTCCTGCCACAGTTCGGGTTCGTTTACATATTTCTGACCAAGCTTGGCAGGATCATGCAAACTCAAACGCATCACATATTTATCAACGCCGAATATTTTGAAATACTTCAGGTACATATCATTCACCGCACGGAACTCATCAGCAAACTGATCACGGTTACAATAAATATGTGCATCGTTCATGTGCAAACAACGCACACGCATCAACCCAAATAATTCACCACTCTGCTCATAACGGTAACAGGTACCGTATTCTGCAATACGATAAGGAAGATCTTTATAGCTCTTTGGTTCAGCATCAAATATTTTATGATGATGTGGACAGTTCATCGCCTTGAGATAATATTTTTCTCCATCCATTTCCATTGGAGGAAACATACTATCGGCATAATACGGCAGATGACCACTGGTGAGATACATGCTTTCTTTTGCAATATGCGGAGTAACTACACGCTTATATCCAGCATCTCCTTCAGTTTCTTTCGCCAGCTTTTCCAACTCTTCAATAATGATGGTACCATTGGGCATCCATAAAGGCAAACCCTGGCCCACATCATCATCCATTGTATAAATACCTAACTCCTTACCCAGCTTACGGTGATCTCTTTTCTTTGCTTCTTCAAGCATTGCCAGGTATTCATCCAGTTCCTTTTGTGATGGGAAGGTTACACCATACACCCGTGTGAGCTGTTTATTCTTTTCATCGCCTTTCCAATAAGCACCGGCAATAGAAGTTAATTTAATTGCTTTGATAAAACCTGTGTGCGGAATATGTGGCCCACGGCAGAGATCGGTAAACTCACCTTGCGAATACAACGTAATGCCGCCGTCTTCCAGGCTCTGTAAGAGATCGAGTTTATATTCATCGCCTTTTTCTGAGAAATAAGCAATGGCATCTTGCTTGGAAATTTCTTTGCGCTGGTAAGGATTGTTCTTCTTCGCCAGTTCGTTCATCTTCTTTTCCAGTATCGCCAGGTCTTCCTCGCTCATCTTGCGATCGCCAAGATCCATATCATAATAAAAACCTTTCTCCAAAGCCGGGCCTACCCAGAATTTTACACCGGGGAATAAAGATTCCACAGCCTCTGCCATAAGGTGAGCGCTGCTATGCCAGAACGTGTTCTTTCCTTCAGCATCATCCCACGTCAACAGTTTTAAAGAAGAATCGCTGTTAATGGGGCGTGTAAGATCCCACACCTGTCCGTTAACATTTGCCGCCAACACTTTTCTTGCTAATCCTTCGCTGATTGATTTGGCGATGTCGAGGGCTGATGCACCTTGCTCATACTCTCTTACTGCGCCATCGGGAAAACTGATCTTCATGAACTTCGTTTGATTTTTTTGGTGGACAAAGGTAACGAATCATTACTGAAGGAAAATTAACAAAGCCTTTCGCCAACCCTTTTTTTTCAAATGTGTAATTTGCAGGAGTATTGAACAGAACTTACATCATGAAATGAGCCATAAAAATTAACCCTGCCCGCCGCAGGCATTCAGGCGGGGAGCAATTTGTAGGTACTGGCGATGTTAATTTTTATGGCGAATAACATGTGGCCAAAATCAAATGGAAAAGAAACACATGAAGAAGACTCTTTTACTTGCTTTCCTTTTTTGTTCAGCAACAACCTTTGCCCAAAAATACAGTGGCCAATGGAGCGGCAGTTTTGATGCAAAAGGCGAACCCGGCGGCACACGCACTGAATATTTCCTGGAACTTGAAGTAAACGGCACCAAGGTTGAAGGTACTTCCACCACTTACTTTATTATTGAAGGCAAACGTTTTTATACCATCTGCGCCATTGAAGGCAACCTCGACCCCCGCAGCAAAACCATTACCGCCAAAGAAACAAAACGTGTGAAGGCGAATACACCGCAATGGTTTAAAGATTGTTTCCAGGTGCATACGCTCACTTATTTTAAGAAAGGTGATACCGAAGAACTGGAAGGAAGCTGGAAAGGTGCACGTGAGGAAGATAGATGTGGAATGGGTACAACAGTTCTTTCACGCAAGAAACTGGTGAAAAATATCATCACTACCCCACCGCCGCAAAATAATAATACCGTACGTACAAATCCCAAGCCTGCACCGGCGCAACAAAAGCCAACAACAAAAACAACCACTCTGCCAAAAGAGAAACCGGCAGTTGTAAAAACGCAACCGAAAAAAGAAACACCGGTTACAACAGGGCCGGCAATTACAAAAGTGGACAATCAAACAGAAACAAAAACAAACCCCGAGGTGAAGGCAAACATTCCTGCACCAAAACTGCCAAATGGTTTGGAAAAGCGTGAAAGCAAAGTGTTTGAAACAATACCGATAGAAGAAGAAGATATCACGGTGAATTTGTATGATAATGCAGAGATCGATGGTGATATCATTACGGTATTATTCAACGGCGAAGTTGTTGTGGCACAAAAAACACTGAGCGATAAACCCATTGTTGTAAAACTGAAAGCAATACGTGGAAGAGATAACACACTCACCATGTATGCTGAAAACCAGGGACGCATACCACCCAACACAGCCATCATGCGTGTGCAAAACGGTGAACAATACCACAAAGTATTTTTAAGTGCCGATGATAAGAAGAACGGCAGTGTGGTGTTTCGGTTTAAGAGTTGAGGAGAGAATTTAGGACACAATATTTATGTCCTTACGGAAAGTACTCAACGACGGCATGAAATTATTTCAGAAATATTTATATTAGCCGGATAAACCTATTTCATGAAAGCATCTTTGTTCTCTCTCTTGTTACTTTTATTTGTTATAACATGTACAGCTCAAAATAACAGTACGCCTAAAAAATCAGCTGCCCAATTAGCTGAAACATCTATTGTAAAAGATACAAGCGGCAATGTCTATCCATTTTCTATTTGGAATCAATTATCGATAACAGGTCGCTATAAATTTAAACCAGAAAACCCCGATGACCCAACTTCAGCTTTTATCATTTTCCGGATCAGCGATGAAGAATATGAAAAAAGGATGGCCAGTTTGCCAAAACCAAAAGAAAGTAAATATTTTAAAACCGGCTCAGGCTTTTCCTACTTTAAAGTAACTGACATAAATGGGAATAAACATAGCAGCAAAAATCTGAAAGGGAAAATACTTGTATTGAATTTCTGGTTTATTAATTGTCCTCCCTGCAAGATGGAAATCCCTGAACTTAACAAACTGGTTGAGCAATATGGAGGAGATAGTATGGTTGTATTTATTGCTGTGGCCTTAGATGAAAAATTCCTACTCAGAGAATTTCTAAAAACAACCCCTTTCCGATACACAATAGTAGATGATGGTCGCTTTTTTGCACAGAAATACGGTATCACATCCTTTCCAACCAATGTTGTTGTTGATCAGGAAGGGAGGATCATTTTTCATTCAAGTGGCCTTAGTATTACCACTGCATACTGGATCAACAAAACAATTATTGAATTAAAGAAGGGTATGGAAAGAAAGGATATAATGACTTCATCACAATAGCAACTGTTTCCTATTACCCTGGCCCTAACTTCAGTTGCTAACATGAGCGATAAAAACCTTCATCTAAAAACTCAACTCATGATGAAAATAAAAACATTACTAATGCAAGCTTCCCGTTTCTGCTTTGTAAACACATCTGATTAAGAACATAATCACACATGTCCAGTCACCCTTCGGGTGAACAGACATATTACTGCAACTTGCAACAGTAATTTCGTTCTCACAAGCGCAAGCGCCACGCCTGAGCCGATAAAAATTCTTCAATAAACATCGACACCTAACATCCGTTATCATGTTAATTTTTGCTAGTTTTTTAAGATGTAGCAATCTGTTTGTACTTTCGCCAACTGAATGCAGGGAAAAAACACGAACATAAAATTCACCAACCAACTCTATGTGTCAATAAAGGCAGCTTTTAAATTCTGTCTTGTCCTGCTTTTTGCGTTCGCCTTTTCGTTGCAACAGTTTTCAGCATTTGCTTACACGCAACTGGCAGAAAACACAAAAAAAGAAACCGGCACCAATCTTCATTCACAGCATTTACTTAGTAATTCACAACTTTCTTATCACCTGCCCTTCCAGCCAAACCCGTTGGAATGGGAAATGGAGTTTGTGGAAGATGATGATGATAATATCAGGAAATTCAACATTGAAGATTGTAAAGTTCATTTCACGGAGAAGTATTCATCAGTTGAATTCGCATTTACTACCAATTTAAAAAGCCGCTACTTACAACTGACATCTTCTGTCGGCAAGCGGCCATCTATTCCTTTTTTTATTCTCTATCATTCCTGGAAGAGTTACCTGGCTTAATTTTTCGGTAACAGTATAACGTTTGCAGTATAGGGATCATTCCGTATAGCCATCATTGCATTAGAGCATTCATAGATATGCTTAATGGATGTTCTGTTTTATTTATTCACCAGCTTAAATCGAAATTTTAATGAAGAGGATATTTATTCCCGTCATTGTGGCAACCACATTTATTTTTTCATCCTGCAAACACAAAACGGAAGAAAAAGAAACAGACGCAAAATTTTTAGTAACCAGTCCTGTTGAACGGGATACAATCGTTTACAAAGAATATGTTGGCCAGGTTCAATCTGCCAGTCATATTGAATTAAGATCGCAGGAAAGAGGTTACCTCGAAAAGATTTTTGTAGATGAAGGACAGTTTGTAAAGAAAGGGACACTGCTGTTCAAGATCATGCCCATTATTTACCAGGCCGAAGTAGCAAAAGCAAAAGCAGAAATGGAATTTGCTGAAATTGAATACAAGAACACCAAAAGCCTCTCCGATAACAATGTTGTATCGCCCAATGAACTTGCGCTTGCAAAAGCCAGGCTTGATAAAGCAAAAGCAGAGCTGGCATTAGCCCAGGCACATTTAGGTTTTACAGAAATACGTGCTCCTTTTGATGGCATCATGGATCGTTTTCAGAAACGTTTAGGAAGCCTCATTGATGAAGGTGAATTGCTCACCACACTTTCTGACAACAGCAGAATGTGGGTGTATTTTAATGTACCCGAAGCTGAGTATCTCGATTATATCCAGAAAGCAAAAACGAAGAATGCACAAACTGTGCTGTTGCAAATGGCCAACAAAGAGTTGTTTGAACTACCCGGTGTTGTTGAAACCATTGAAGCCGATTTCAATAACGAAACAGGTAACATCGCCTTCAGGGCAACATTCCAGAATCCGAAAGGAATTCTCCGCCACGGTGAAACAGGAAATGTGATGATGCCGGTTACACTTAAAAACGCTGTACTCATTCCGCAAAAAGCAACCTTCGATGTACTTGATAAAAAGTTTGTGTACATCGTTGATGAAAACAATGTGTTGAAGGCAAAACAAATCACCATCGCCCAGGAATTGCCACACTTATACATTGTTGCTTCGGGTCTTGGTGCAAAAGATAAAATTCTTGCAGAAGGTTTAGGTAAAGTGAAGAACAACGAGAAGATCACATATGAGTTTGTTCCTTTTGCAAAAGAATTAGCTGAGTTAAACAATTTACACGCCGAGTAAAGCAGGAACCATAAAACAAAGACAATGTTTAATAAGTTTATTAAAAGACCGGTTCTTGCTATTGCCTTATCTGTCGTGATCGTTTTCATGGGGTTATTGGCAATTAATACATCACCGGTGGCACAGTTTCCCGAAATAGCTCCACCAAGGGTAAACATCTTTATTGAGTTTCCCGGTTCCAATGCAGATGTATTGGTGAAATCAACAATTACAATCCTTGAACGTGCCATCAATGGTGTGCAGGGTATGCAATATATTTTGAGTGATGCTACCAGTGCAAGTGAAGCAAGTATTGAAGTAATTTTTGAACCGGGTACCGATCCAACGCTTGCGGCAGTAAGAGTAAAATCAAGGGTTGACCAGGTGATGACCAACTTACCGCCATTGGTGCAACGTGAAGGTGTGATCATCTCTCCGTTGCAGCCGAGTATGTTGATGTATTTGAATCTTTACAGCAAAGAAAAAAATGTTGATGAAAAATTTCTGTTCAACTATGCCAATACTTACATCTTACCGGAACTGCAGCGGATAAAAGGGATGGGCCTTGCCCAGGCAATCGGCAGCCGTTCGTTTGCAATACGGGTATGGTTAAACCCAGAACGCATGAGAGCTTACAGCATTTCTGCAGACGAAGTGTTGAAAGCAATTGATGAACAAAGTGTATTGGCAAGACCCGGGCGGGTTGGTCTCAGCTCCGGTAAAACTGCACAATCGCAGGAATATGTTTTTACTTATAAAGGCTGGTACAATACACCGGAGCAATACCAGGATATTGTGATCAAAGCAAATCCTGATGGTGAGATACTTAAATTAAAAGATATTGCTGAAGTTGAAGTAGGCAGTGAATTTGTTGACATCTACTCCAATAAAGATGGGCATCCTTCTGCATCCCTTGTACTGAAACAAAATCCCGGCAGTAATGCCAGCATAGTGATCGATGAAGTAAAAGCAAAACTGCAGGAATTAAAAAAAGATTTTCCCCCCGGTATTGATTACGAGATCAACTACGATGTATCAAAATTTGTAGATGCTTCTATTGAAAAAGTATTACACACGCTGGTTGAAGCATTTATTCTTGTTGCCATCGTTGTATTTATTTTCCTTGGCGACTGGCGCTCTACGTTTATTCCAATTCTGGCCGTTCCGGTATCACTCATCGGGGCATTTACATTTATGAATTTCTTTGGCTTAAGTATTAACCTCATTACTTTATTTGCCTTGGTGTTGGCTATTGGTATAGTGGTTGATAATGCCATTGTGGTAATAGAAGCTGTGCATGTGAAAATGGAAGAAGAGAACCTCTCGCCTTTTGCAGCAGTGAAAAAAGTGGTTCGGGAAATCAGTGGAGCCATTATAGCCATTACAT
>JAKFDY010000433.1:0-3067 GCA_036675885.1 Lacibacter sp.
GACGTTTGTATCAGGAAAGGAAAGGCAGATATACTTTCATCGTTCAGTTCTATTGAAGCGGCTGAGAAAGCGAATACAAATCTGGATTCATCATACTATTAATATAATTCTATAGAATAGAAACAAAAAACGCAGCATATGCTGCGTTTTTTGTTTCGGTTTAAAAGAATAGTTTCCTATTTTTCGTAAAAACATAATTTATGAAAGAGCAACCTGAAAATGAACAAAACAAGTCCGGTGATGAATCGTCGGAAAATCTTCGTCTTGAAAACGAATTGTTGAAGTTGAAAATGAGGCTGAATTTGGTGCTATGTTTGGTGAAACAAACCCCGATTTAACACCGGAAATGGAACATGCATTTTTGCAGAACATCCTGGCTTTTGAACAGCAATACCAGAACAGGAAAATGATAAAAGTTTACGATCTCGTAGGCCAACCTTCATTTAAACCGGCTGAGTTGTTAACTGAAGAAGAAATAAAAACTGAATTAAAAAGATTGGTGTTACACATGCGTGAAAAGAATGTAAATATTCATGTTAAAACAAAGTACCCGGCCGAAGTATTGTGTAAGTTTATTACAGAAGAGTTATTTGAATATGAAACAGATGATGTGGAGGTGGCAGGTATGACAAAGGATTTTATTTATGAAGAATTTCACCCGAGTCATAAAGTTGATCTTGAAGAAGCAACAATGCGTTTTTTAAAAAACTGGTTTGAGCAGGACTTTGATGACTACGCTTATTTTTTGGAAGAACAAATGGTACTTCCCCATACAACACCTCCATCTTTTATAGCAAGAGAAGAAGTACTTTCTAAGCTAAAACATGTGTTTGACAGTTATCTGAAATTTGGTGATTGTAAATATACAATTGCAGATATTGGCTTTCAGTGGGATGATCTGCAGAACAGCGGAATGGGGCATGGCGAAGGCGCTGTAAAATATAGTGCTGAACTTGAAAACGGTGAACGGAAATTCATTGAAGGGCCATTTAAAATTTATTTCTCAAACCGATATGGTGCATGGTCGGTTATGCATTTTATCTTCCCCGGCTTTAACTGGTAAATGATGCAACATAAAAAGAAGATGCTTGTAATTGGCGGCGGTGCTGCAGGTTTTTTCTGTGCAGTAAATGCTGCCAGGATGAATCCTGCATTACAAGTAACGATCCTGGAAAAATCAAACAAGTTATTGTCAAAAGTAAAAGTAAGCGGTGGTGGCCGTTGCAATGTAACACATGCCTGTTTTGAAGTGCAGGAAATGAGTAAACGTTACCCCCGTGGTGAGCATTTTGTACGCAAAGCATTTCATCAATTCTTTACTACAGATACAATTAAATGGTTTGAAGAAAGAGGAGTGAAGTTGAAAGCAGAGGCTGATGGAAGGATGTTTCCGGTAACAGATTCATCACAAACAATTATTGACTGCCTGATGAAAGAAGTGAATGCACATGGCATAGAAATATTGATGAACAGAGAGGTGAGAAAATTGGAAGTGGAAAGTGGAAAATGGAAAGTGGGATTAGGCAACGATGAAAATATAGAAGCAGATTTTGTGTGCATTGCCAGTGGAGGCTTTCCTAAGCTGCAACAATTTGATTGGTTGAAAGGAACAGGCCATACGATTATACCACCTGTACCATCTTTGTTTACATTCAACATGCCGAAACATCCAATCACAGAATTGATGGGAGTGGTAGTGCAGGAAGCAACGGTTAAAATTCAATCAGCTAAATTAAAGAATACAGGGCCGCTGCTTATTACCCATTGGGGATTGAGTGGACCATGTGTGCTGAAACTATCTGCATGGGGCGCACGGGAATTACACGATCGTAATTATGACTTTACCATCAATGTTAATTGGCTGAATGATGCAAAAGAACAGGCGATAAAAGATGAACTGCAACTCATTCGAAACAACAAGGGCTCACAAAAAATTTATAATAATAACCTGTTTCAATTGCCAAACCGTTTATGGTTGTTCTTATTGCAGGAAGCAGGTATAAAAGATGAGTGGCGTTGGGCCGATCTGCCTGCAAAGGAGCAGAACAGGCTTATTCAGCTTTTATGCAATCATGAATTTCAGGTGAAAGGTAAAACAACATTTAAAGAAGAGTTTGTAACTGCCGGCGGAGTTGATCTGAAACAGGTTGATCCAAATACAATGCAAAGTAAACTGCATCTCAATTTATTTTTTGCAGGAGAGATACTTGATGTAGATGGTATTACCGGTGGTTTTAATTTTCAACATGCATGGACCAGTGGCTTTATTGCAGCAAAAGCCATTGCAAGCATAACTGTAAATTCCCGACAACCTGCACAGATATAAACTTATTCGGCACGGATACGAAATAAAAAAATATCCCAGCTTTTTTATAGCTAATTAGCAGTACGATTTGATGAAAAACAACTGTTCAGGCTTATTATGGTATGATTTTTTATCAGTATTGTACTTGTTCAAAAAAACTATCTTTAGTTAAACCAAAAAGCATGTCGTCCCGTAGAAATTTTATCCGAAATCTGTCAGCAACAACAGGTGTATTTACTTTTCTTCCATTTACAAATTCATTGTTTGCAAAAGAAGCAGAACAAAAATATAATGAGTTCAAACAGCTGTCGCCCAATGAAGCAATGACGGACGAAGACTTTTGGGGATGGGTGAAAGAACAGTACACAGTATCACCCAATTTACTTGATCTCAACAACGGTGGTGTAAGTCCGCAACCAAAAGTTGTACAGAATGCACATATACGTTTCTACCAATTCAGTAACGAAGGACCATCGTATTACATGTGGCGAATATTGGAGGAAGGAAGAGAAGGTTTACGAACAAAGTTGGCTGAGCTTGCAGGTTGTGATGCAGAAGAGTTAGCCATCAATCGCAATGCAACAGAAGGATTAAATACCGTGATCTTTGGATTGAATTTAAAGGCTGGTGATGAAGTGGTATTGACCAGGCAGGATTACCCCAACATGATCAATGCATGGAAGCAGCGTGAAAAAAGAGATGGTATTAAGTTAGTTTGGTTGAACCTTGAACTGCCGATTGAAAATGAAGATGAGATCGTTC
>JAKFDY010000434.1:0-7497 GCA_036675885.1 Lacibacter sp.
TAAAGGGGAATCAGGATGCGTTCTAAATCCTGACGAAAATCATTTTTCACACAGCTGTATGTTGGTTTCTGCGTGGCAGCCGCTGCTTACTTTTAAGGAGTAGTAAACATTATTTGTTATGCCCGAAATGAAGCAACATTGGGAGCAGGTTTTTGAGGATAAAAAAACAGAAGAGGTAAGTTGGTTTCAGCCTTATCCTAAAACCTCGGTAGCATTTTTAGAATACTTTCATCTTCCGTTTAATGCAAACATTATTGATGTGGGTGCAGGCGACAGTCGCCTTGCAGATGTATTAATTCAAAAGGGTTATCAAAACATTTATGTGCTGGATATTTCTGCAATTGCATTAAACAAAGCAAAAGCAAGGTTAGGTGCGGATGCAGCAAAAGTGCATTGGATTGTATCTGATATAACTGAGTTTGTACCTCCGGTTCATTTTGATTTCTGGCACGATCGGGCTGCATTTCATTTTCTTACAACAGAAGAAAAAATTGATCAATACGTGCAGCTTGCTGAAAATAACATCAAACCGGGAGGGTATATGGTGTTAGGTACGTTTTCAGAAAATGGTCCGGCGAAATGCAGTGGCCTGGATATAAAACAATACAACGAAGCGTCAATGTCTTCCAGGTTTGAAAGGAGTTTTAACCGGATTAAATGTATTACCGAGCAACACGAAACCCCATCGCATACATTGCAGAACTTTTTATTTTGCAGTTTCAGGCGTAAGTAACGTATAGACGCAGTCTCCCGACCTGTTCGCCTTATTGCTGCAGCATATTGAGGGCTCAAAAGATTGTGAGTGATTTTATTTACACAGTCCGGCATCACCAAACCTGGAATATTTCCCGTGAACCTGTGAGATATATATCATGGTACCCCGCCATTTTCTCCTGCATTTTCTTCATTTCTTCTGTTTGCTCTTTGTACTTTTCCCAACTCTGTTCGTAGGCGGTAAGGTTGTCGTACTTACTTACCAGCACCACTCTGTTGTACTGTCCGGTCATATCAGTCAAGATGTTAACCAGTTCTTTATTGTCAGCCATTACTTCCTTAAACAGTTTTGCCAGTTTTGAAGCGTTGCCGGGCTTGCAGATAAAAATGTCGTGAACAATAATCATAACGGTAGTTTTATTGATGTGATAATATTCCCTGTTGATTCTTCCCATACGTTCTTTCTAACTTAAATATACCTAAAGTTTTCCTGTCAATCAACCAAAACAATAGCACATTAATCTCTTAGAGATCCCTCGTGTTCTCGGGATGACAGCTCTATTGAGCAGCAAAGTAAAACATCATCAGTAAGTCATTAAGCAACACAAAGAGTGATTGCGTTAGCGCTGCAGTAATTCATAACGTAGTACTAAGGTCTAATCAAGGCATTAACCGGAAACCAGGCTGTATATTGGTTTCCGGGGTCTTTTTTGTTTCTTTTTGGACAAGCAAAAAGAAAACATCTTTATAACTCATCATCAAAATCGATACTAACAAATAAAGTATACCAGCAAAAGAAAGAGTATTAATCTCTCCTGCTATAAAGTTCTTCTATAAAATGTATAAACTATGAACACAACTATTGAATTTGTAAACCCCGACGGCGTATTAAAAAATCCAGCGTTCACGCAAGCAACATCAACAAATAAAAAAAAGCGTGTTGATTTTTCACTCAACATGCTTTTCATTTTCAGTTAATGCAGGATTGTTCAGGCAATAGAAGCCTGCACAATTTGTTCAATATTTAATTTCCGCATACTCATAAATGCCTGAGCAGCTTTGCCTGCTTTAGCAGGATCACTCATGATCTTATTTAACACATTTGGAACGATCTGCCATGATACTCCAAACTTATCCTTCAGCCATCCGCACATACTTTCTTCTCCGCTTTCTGTAAGCTTATTCCAGTAATGATCTATTTCCTCCTGTGTTTCGCAATGTACCGTTAATGATACACCTTCTGTAAAACTGAAGTTGTGTGCTGCTGCACTTTCCATGATCATAAATTTCTGACCATTCATGACAAACTGTGCATGTTTTATTTTTCCTTCTTCATCAGGTGATTCATTGGCAGCATAACGAAGAATGCCATCAACTTTCAAATTGTTGAAGATGGAATCATACAGTGCAATGGCTTCGTCTGCTTTTCCATATTGACTGCCGGTGAACATCAGACAAGGCGTTATCTGTTGCCCCACATCACTTTTGTTGCCCAATGCCAGTTGCCACGAAATGCCAAACTTATCGTTGATCCATCCATACTTTTCGCTCCATGGATATTTATCCAATGGCATCAACACCTGGCCTTCTTTGCTGAAAGCATTCCAGATCTTATTTAACTCATCTTCCTTTTCACAGATATAATAAAAAGAAATGGAAGGATTGGGTTTGTACATGGGCCCGCCATCTAACAGTGTGAAACTTTGTCCTGCAACATTAATGGATGTTACAATAGGCGATTGTGCAGTGATCTTTGCATTATTAAATACTGAACAGTATAATGCAGCAGCTTCTTTTGCCTGACCATTATACCAAAGACAAGGAGTGATATTTTCTTTCATGATTAAATGTTTTATAATGCAAACTTAGAAAAGCATAAAAGCAGGGAATAGAATAAAAACGACACTATTGCTCTTTTTCTTTCAAACCCGATCGCAGATAATCGTTAGGTGTGGTTTGTGTAAACTCTTTGAATGACCGTATAAAATGGCTCTGATCTGCAAACCCATTGTCGTAAGCAATATCTGTAAGCTTCGTAAATTCTTTACCTCTTAATTGTTCAAATGAAACCTGGAACTGACAGATGCGCCTATATTGACTGGCTGTAACACCTACATATTTTTTGAAGATCCGTTGAAAGGTCCGTTCGTTAATATCTAATTTGATCAATAGCGTTGATAAGATTTCTGTATCCGGGTTGCACATGATCTCATCGGTGGCGTATTGAATGATGCTGCACTCTTTTTGATTTTGCTGCAGTTGCTCAATCAATAAATGATCAAGTACTTCTGTTTTTTGCGTTGTTGATGCTGCATAAACCAATTGTGTTTTAAGTGCATTTGTTTTATGAGGACTCCAGTTCCAAAGATCAACAGGTTCTTCCATCAGCTTTTTTGCTGTAACATTAAATACAGTTGATAATGCAAATGGTTTAAAGAAATATGCAATGATGGTTGTGGTATCATTAATGACCCATGAATCGGCTGTACTTGATTTTCCAAAGAGGGTTAATTGTGAAATATCTTCATCACCCGATTCAGTTTTTTCAGTGCGGCAAAGAAAAGCTGGCATTCCATTGGTTACAAGTGGTAGTTGTTTTGCATCAGCCTGCGAAAAACCTTCCAGTACCAGAACTGTTCTTACATAGTCTGACAATAACTGATTTGGTTTTTGATACCAGTATTTCATTCGGCAGGTGATTTTGTATGCTTATAACTTACATCTAAATATACACAATGGTTAAGTATTGCCTTTTCCATCTATGTATTCTTTCATTTTAGCTGATCCGGGCATATATACTGCTACCTTTAACGCTCCGCTAACAGCAGTTTTTCGTAACTTATAGTACTTAAAATTAGAACTATGAAAAAGCTCATCTTCTTACTGCTCCTGTTGGCTCTTGGTTTTATTTCAGAGGCACAGATGTACAGCTACAAAAAGCCAATTTCAAGGGAAGAACAATTGAATGAACAATATTGCTCTCCATTGTTTAAAACAGCACATGGAACTATCTTCGATTTTACTGATAACCTCGCCGCTCAAGGCTATACCAATGTTCTATACTGGCTGCAGGGACGTGTGGCCGGATTAAATGTTTATACTTCACGCACAGGAGTGGCGGTTCCGGTTATCCGTAACCAGCATGCAACTGTATATATAGATGAAATGCCTGTTCAGCTTTCGTATGTGAGTATGCTTTCTGTTGCAGACATTGCAATGATCAAGATCATTAAAGGTCCGTTTGGCGGAAATATGATGTATGGCAATGGTGGAGCTGTAGCGATTTATACATTAAGAGGTGAAGAAGACTAGAAGGTTGAATATTATGGTTATGGCTGGCGTGTAACAAATTTCAAAGATCGTTTATTTGTTCATCGTGGAGGATTCGTTGCCAGATTTCCGAAGCATTTATTACCGTTTCCCTGCTGATAAAACCGCATTCATCATTCTCACAAATTCCGATCATACAAATACCAATGTTATTGCACTGGGTATTTCGGAGATATTGTACATAAGCAGATAGGCTTAAAAAACGCCATTATTTCTTCTGGCGCAGAGTTACTCCCCCAAAGTAAATTCTAATTGTTATTCGAAAATGTGTAAATAAGAGCCTGTTTACAAATGAAATTTTGAATCAGCATGCAAGCTGTTGCTGTCCTCACCAACCACGGTTAGCTATATAAGAAATATGCCGAATCATTTTTAAACAGGCTCTAACAGTATCAGTATCTTTTTTTTGCAGCCAAAGTATTGTTGCATATGTAATTATATTTTATAATTTTATAGAAGAAGCAGCATTCAGATCATAGTAGGGCATTTGATAACGTATCGTCATTTTATCTTTTCCAGGTGAATTATGTTCATAACAAGGGATAAAAAATATAACCGTTAGAAATGGCACAAAGCGAAAAGATCCAGTTTCAGCGCCTATTCGAATCAGCACCGGGACTTTACCTTGTATTGTCTCCTGATTTATTGATTGTTGCTGTCAGCAATGCTTATTTATCAGCTACCATGACTCACCGTGAGACTATTCTTGGCAGGTACCTTTTTGATGTGTTCCCCGATAACCCTGATGATCCTACTGCTACAGGGGTTAATAATCTCCGTCATTCACTCAAAACAGTATTATTAACCGGTAAGGCACATAAGATGGACTTGCAGAAATATGATATACGCAACGAAAGTGGCGGTTTTGAAGAACGTTACTGGAGCCCTGTTAACACGCCCGTTTTTGATGATCTGTCTGCTGTTGAATATATTATTCACCAGGTGGAAGATGTAACAGAAATGTTTCGTTTGCAGAAAGAAGAAATAAAGCAACGGGATGCATTGAAAGAAAGTAACAGGCAATTGTTGCTTGAAATAGAAGAACGTGAGAAAACCGAAGAACAGATAGAGGCTATTTTCAACGCAGCACCTGATGCAATAATAGTAATCGATCATGCTGGCCATGTTGTTAACTGGAATCCAAAAGCAAAAGAGCTGTTTGGATGGGGACTGGAAGAAGTAAAAGGGAACCCACTCAGTGAATCGATCATACCTCACCGTTACCGTGAACGGCATGAAAAAGGAATGGCTCATTTTTTGAAAACCGGTGAAGGCCCTGTTTTGAACAAAGCGTTGGAAATGCGTGCACTTCGTAAAGATGAAACTGAGTTTGATGTGGCATTAAGTATATCGCCAACCGTTTTTAACAATGAGTATCTCTTTATAGGATTTGTAAGAGACATTACCGAACAGAAAAAAGCAGAAGAGAAATTCAAGGGGCTGTTGGAATCGGCGCCAGATGCAATGATCATTGCTGATAGGGAAGGAAAAATTGTATTGGTGAATCAGCAAGCAGTTTCATTATTCGGTTATACAGAAAAAGAAATAACGGGGCAGTATGTAGAAATACTCATCCCGGCAATGGACAGGGATAAACATGTTGGCCACAGGGCAAGGTATTACCAGGAACCAAAAGTAAGATCAATGGGAGCAGGGCTGGAATTGTATGCTATACGAAAAGATGAAAGCAGGTTCCCGGTTGAGATCAGTTTATCACCACTCCCCACTTCAGAAGGTATGCTGGTTGCAGCAGCCATCAGGGATATTTCGGAACGAAAGAAAGCAGAAGAAGACTTACGGCAATTAAATAAAGAACTGGAGTCGTTTACATATTCGGTTTCGCATGATTTGCGTTCGCCCTTACGCATTATCGATGGCTATGCAGATATGCTGCGTAGTGATTATGCAGATCAATTTGACGAAGATGGCACCCGGTATGTTGAAGTGATCAAAAGCAACGCAAGAAGAATGGGGCAGTTGATCGATGATTTGCTGAACCTTTCACATACGGGAAGAAAAGAACTGTTGATGCATCAAACACAAATGAACAGGTTGGTGCAACTGATTATTGATGAGCAATTTGCTTTGCACGGGCAGCGAACAGAAGTAATACAGGATAAACTTGAACCCGCTTTTTGCGATAGTAGTTTAATAAAGCAGGTGTGGAGTAATTTAATTGGGAATGCATTTAAGTATTCATCCAAAAAAGAACAGCCTGTTGTAAAGATCCGGTCGGAACGAAATGGCAGTGAAATCATTTATTCTGTTAATGATAACGGAGTAGGATTTGATATGCAGTATGCAGGAAAGTTGTTTGGCGTGTTTCAACGCTTGCACAAAATAACAGAGTTTGACGGAACAGGCGTTGGCCTGGCATTGGTAAAGCGGATCATTCATAAACATAAAGGAAGAATATGGGCAGAATCTGAACCGGGAAAAGGGGCAACCTTTTTCTTTAGCCTGCCGGTATAAAAAAAGAAACATTTTACCAACAAATACAATCATATGGAACCACATGAAGTTGAAATTTTGCTTGTAGAAGACAATCCGCATGAAGCGGAGTTAACGATCAGGAGCCTGAAGAAAAATAACCTCGCCAATAAACTCAAACATATTGATGATGGTGCAGATGCACTTGATTTTATTTTTTTGAGGGGTGTTTATGCAGGTGCAGCGAGTTTTAATCCCAAACTTGTTTTGCTTGATTTGAAACTGCCACGTGTAGATGGCCTGGAAATATTGCGGCAGATGAAGGAGGATGATCGCACAAAAGGTATTCCTGTTGTTATACTTACTTCATCGAAAGAAGAACGTGATATTATTGAAAGTTATAAACTTGGTGTGAACAGTTATATTGTAAAGCCTGTAAATTTTGAATCGTTTACTAAATCAGTTGCAGAGCTTGGTATGTACTGGCTTTTATTGAATCAACCTTCATGATAAACTACTGATACTATGAACCCATCATTAGATATTTTATTGCTTGAAGATAATCCTGATGATGCAACGCTGATAAAGTTATTACTCAGCAGGGCAGGCTTAGTATTTCAAGCTATTGTAGCTTCAGATGAGCCTGAATTTTTAACCGCCATCAGGGATCATTCGTTTGATGTGGTATTGGCAGATAATGCCTTGCCTCAATACAGTTCGCTGGAAGCATTGGCAAAAATTAAAAAGACCAGCCCGCATGCCGCTTTTATACTTGTAACGGGAACGGTCTCCGAAGAATTTGCAGTAAGCATCATACAACAAGGTGCAGATGATTATATACTGAAGAATAACCTCACAAGATTGCCGGCTGCAATTGAGAAAGCGATAGAGCGGAAAAAAATGGAACGGGAACGGGAGATGGAAATGAATTTATCAGATTCCATTATCAACAGTTTACCAGGCGTTTTTTATTTTATTGATCAGGCTGGAACATTTCTACGATGGAACAGAAATTTTATCAAT
>JAKFDY010000435.1:0-11505 GCA_036675885.1 Lacibacter sp.
CACTGGCCCGGGTATTGCCGGTGGCACGGGTGATCAGGGTAAAGCTGGCGGTAATCCCAATAGTGATAATTATAATGGAAATGGCGGCGGCGGCACTGGTGGTGGACCAAGAGTAACCAGCGGCAACCGTAAGATCATAAAATATTATTCGTTTGCTGGTGATCTTGAAAAAGCAACAATCTATGCAGTAATCAAAGTATCACCCGAAGGCCGAGGTACATTTGTGCGCATCGGTCCACGTTCAACATCAGTAAGCCAGGCATATGCAAATGCCATTGTTGAATACCTGCGTAATATTCAATTTGATAAAAGCGGACAGGAATCAACTGTTACCGTTCAATTCAATTTTAAAGTGAACGATTAATTCTGAATGCTGAAATTGTTTAAATACCCGTTATTTCTTTTTTTAAGCGGTCTTCTTATAACAATTTTTGGCGCATGGGCTAAGATTTTACATTTAAGCTTTGCTGACATTTTGTTAACTGGTGGAATGTTACTAAAGGCATCAGGTGTAGTTTATGCCATGTATGTTCTGGTGAAAACGAAGTAAGCTAAAACTCACCCTCTTATCTTTGCTGCATGACTTACCAGGAGACGATCAATTATCTCTTTACCCGGCTTCCCATGTTCAGCCGTATTGGTGCGGCTGCCATTAAAAAAGATCTGCACAATACCATTGCATTATGTGATGCACTGGATAATCCGCATAGAAAATTTAAAAGTATTCATATTGCCGGTACTAATGGAAAAGGTTCGGTAAGTCATATGCTGGCTGCAATTCTGCAAACCTCCGGTTACAAAACAGGTTTGTACACCTCCCCTCACCTGCACGATTTTCGTGAGCGCATTAAAGTGAATGGAGAAATGATCACTGAAGAGTATGTGATCGATTTTACACAACGCATTCAACCACTGATCGAAGAAATTGAACCTTCTTTTTTCGAGATAACTGTTGCAATGGCGTTTGAATATTTCAAACAGCAGAACGTTGATATTGCGGTAGTTGAAGTTGGGCTTGGCGGACGATTAGACAGCACCAACATTATTACACCTGAACTGTCAATCATCACCAACATCGGTTGGGATCATATGAATCTCCTTGGTGATTCGTTAGAAAAAATTGCCGGAGAAAAAGCCGGGATTATCAAACAAAATATTCCTGTTGTAGTTGGAGAAACCTTGCCTGAAACAAAGCCGGTGTTTGAGCAAAAAGCAAATGCAGTGCAGTCTCCTTTACATTTTGCATACAATGAATTTAATGTAACTGGCAAAAAAACAATAGATCATAAGTTAGTTGTTGATGTGGAAGAACAGAAAACAAAAAGTATTTTTCAGTATTCACTTGATCTGCCGGGCGTTTATCAAACAAGAAATGTACTTACTGTTCTTTCATCTGTTCGTCAATTGCAGGAACAGGGCTGGAATATTTCAGAAGAACATATACAAACAGCACTGGCAACAAGCAAACAGATCAATGGTTTGCATGGACGATGGGAAGTGATTCATGAGTATCCAACCGTGGTAATGGACGTTGGACATAATGAAGATGGTGTAAAACAGATCGTTACCCAGCTTACCGAAAGCAGTTACAACAAGCTGCACATCATCATTGGCATGGTAAAAGATAAAGAGATTGAAAAAGTATTGGCTTTATTACCCACTGAAGCACAGTACTATTTTACCAAAGCACATATACCAAGAGCATTACCGGAAGCTGATTTACAGGCAAAGGCTTCAGCATTTAAACTCGAAGGTGAAACGTTTGAAAATGTAAATACCGCTATTGCCACAGCTCTGCAACATGCTACTGCTGATGATCTGATACTTGTTTGTGGAAGTGTATTTCTTGTGGGAGAAGTAGATGTGAAAGCAATTAGCAATTGACAACAGGCAATAAGCAATGGATGGCTTCAATGTAAAAATGAGCAGCGCAATTTCTATCGCTTCGAAAACTCTTTCTTTTCTCTGCGCCAAAAACTATTCCTTTGGAAGAGGGGCAAATTTAACAATGTGTCAGACGCTCTTCGAGACGTCAGACACATGTGACTCTGGGGTAAAAAAACCGTCAGACGGGGCGTGCAAAAAAATCTGCAATCGTAATTCGCCAATCTGAAATCACAATTCATTTCAAAACTTCAGCTCTCCTAACTTTTCCAACGCATACATCAACGCTGTTACATGCATGCTCTGAATGAATTTGTTTTCCCGAATGAGTTGTTTCACTTCATCGATAGAATAAAGTATTACCTCGATATCTTCTGCTTCATCGAGTTGTTGCTCTTTTACTTTTACGCCACCTGTTGCCAGGTACACATGCATGAGATTATTATTGGTGGAAGGATTGGCAGAAGTATTGCAGAGGAATTCGATTTTCTCAAATTCATAACCCGTTTCTTCAATAAGCTCACGTGCGCAAGCCGCTTCATAATCTTTATCAGTAGCATCAACACATCCGCCAGGGATTTCTAAAATAGTTTGACCCAATGCATGACGGTATTGTTTTACAACCACAATTTTATTTTCCTTCGTTAAGGCAACCGCTGTTACCCAATCAGGAAATTCATATACATAGTAAGGCTCAATAATCTTTCCATCGGGCCGTTCACATTTATCAACACGAAGCGTAAGCCAGTTATCGGTAAAGAGATATTTGGAAGAAAGCGTTTTCCAGTTCATATAAAGTTGAAAAGTTTAAGGTTTAATGTTCAGTAAATGCTGGCAACAACATTAAACTTTGAACTTGAAACGTTAAACGAAAATGATAAAGTTGAAAAGTTTAAGGTTTAACGTTCAGTAAATGCAGAAACAACTTTAAACATTCAACCTGAAACGTTAAACTACAAATCACCATCCCTTTCTTTCCCTCAACGAAGTAATATGCGCCGCATGATGTTTCCCATGCCATGCATACATGCCCAGCAAATACCAAAGATCAAATTGCTTTTTTGATTCGGAATGAATGTAGGTTCTCGTCCATTGTTCAGCAGTAATACAGGAAAACAACGCATACAACTTTGCATGAATGGTATGTATCATCGTGAGCGAAACATTCACCGGCAGCAATGTGTATTCAGCTGTTTCAGCCCACTTACCTTCATCATAACCCATCACCATCGGGTTATCTTCTGTTAATGTAAACTTCAATCGACTTAAGGCATTCAGATGACTGTCACTAACATGATGCACCACCTGCCTCACCGTCCATCCACCATCACGATAAGGTGTATTTAATTGTGCTTCATCTAAATTTTCAATTGCCTGTTCTAACAAGCCCGGTAAAAATTTTATATCAGCCAATCTTTCTTCTTTCAATGCTTCACTGAAAGGAGCTGGCTCGTATTCACCAATGGGATAACGTAAGTCCATAGTTTAAATTTAAAAAGCTGTCCGTTGCAAAAAAACTGCTCGCTTCAAGCTGCTCGCTACTCGTACAACGCTTGCTTGCAGCGAGTAGCGAATAGCAAGTAGCTTCTTTCTTATTTCTTCACTGGCTTTACATCCAGCAATTCCATTTCAAAAACCAATGTAGCACCGCCGGGGATCGCTCCCTGTCCACGTTCGCCATATCCATATTCGCTGGGTATAAACAATTGCCACTTACTGCCAACAGGCATTAACACCAGCACTTGCTTCCAGCCTTCAACTAATTGATTTAACGGATAAACAATTGGTTGACCACGTCCGTACGATTCATCAAACACATTACCATCAAGCAATGTTCCTTTGTAATGCGCAACAATGGTATCTTCGAGCAATGGCTTAACACCTGTACCCTGTTTGATAATTTTGTATTGAACACCACTTGGCAATTCAACAACACCTGGTTGTTTTTTGTTTTCCGCAAGAAATTTTCTTCCTTCCTCTTTTATAGGAGCAGTCTTTTTCATCATATACTCCTGTAGTTTTTGTTGTATAGTCATATTTGCAGTATTAGCGTCCATTAATGGAGTTGGATTATTTTGTAATGCATCAGCAATGCCTTTGTTCAACGCTGCATAGCTCATGTCTTCAATGCCCTGTGCCTGCATGTTACCTCCAATGTTTAAACCAATGGCATAACTTAAACTATCAAGACCGTTACGAAGTAAAGGTTTGGGTGCAGCTGGTTTAGCAGCAGTCTTTGTTGTTGGCTTTGCTGCAGGTTTTGTGGTGCCAGTTGTTTTTTTTACTGGTGGTTTTGTGCTTTGTGCAACTGTTGCAACAGCAAAGGATAATGATAAAACTGTAAGTGAAAGAATACGCATGTGATTAAGTGATTAAAAATTTATTCGTCACGCAGGGCATGACCGGTTAATGAAATAAATACATCTTCTAAATTAGCGGCCTTCATTTGTTTGGGTCGTTCAAAACCTGTTCCAAGCAACTGATCAATCAGTTTTGAAGGGGAGTCCAAAGCTACAATGTTACCTCTGTCGATGATGGCAACACGGTCGCAAAGATATTCAGCTTCGTCCATGTAATGTGTGGTAATGATCACTGTTGTTCCTCTTGCCTGGATGTTGCGCACCAGATCCCAAAGATTCCGTCTTGCCTGCGGATCAAGACCCGTTGTGGGTTCATCTAGAAAAACAATTTTTGGTTCATTGATGAGTGTGGTAGCAACAGAGAAACGTTGTTTCTGTCCCCCACTCAACTCTTTAAATTTAGCTTTGGCTTTTTCTTCGAGATTCACTGTTTTCAATAAAGCCATTGCATCAACAGTGCGGTTGTACAAACCGCTGAACAGTTGAATCAGTTCAACCAACGATAAGCCAGGGTAATAACCTGATGTTTGTAATTGCACACCAATGATCTGTTTAATATCATTCGCCTTGCTGTCAAGATCAAAACCATTTACTGTGACAGTGCCGCTTGTTTTTTCACGCAATGTTTCAATAATCTCAAGCGTGGTTGATTTACCTGCACCGTTGGGACCAAGCAAACCGAATATCTCGCCTTCATACACATCAAAGCTGATACCTTTCACAGCTTTAAAGCTGCCATAGTTCTTCACTAAATTCCTGACCTCGATAATTTTTTCCTGCATCTTATTCTTAAGAGAAACTTTATTATGCGTGTTTTAAATTCAGTTCCATTTTAATATCAGCCGTTTCAAATGGTGAGTCTTTCATTTCAATATACACGAAACCATACTTTTCATACAGTTTCAGTGCATTCTTCAGTTGATGGTTCGAAAATAATTCGATCTTCACTGCACCCAACTCATTTGCTTTCTGCAAACAGGCTTCCAATAATAATTTACTGATGCCTTTACCCTGCCACTGTTCTGTAACACTCATCTTCGCCAGTTCATATACATTGTGTCCTTCATGAATCAATGCTGCTGTTCCCACAATTTCATCTCCTGCTTTTGCCAAATAAATAACACCGCCTTTATCCAGTATCCTTCCCTGCGGATCATTCAGCACAATCATATCTGCATCTTCACGCAGGTTATATTTATCAAGCCATTCAAGATTCAATTGCCTGAATACGTCATGCCATTCCTGGCTATAAGAAATAATTTCAACCATTACTTGTAATAACTTTCAAGTTCGCTCATCATATTCTTACTGCCAATGAACATCGGCACACGTTGGTGCAGTTCTGTTGGCTGCACATCAATGATCGGTATTTTTCCATTTGTTGCTCTTCCTCCTGCCACTTCCATAATAAATGCAAACGGGTTGCACTCGTAGGCTAAACGCAGTTTACCATTTGGCCGGTCAACAGTGCCTGGGTACATAAAGATGCCGCCTTTGATCAAACTCCTGTGCACATCGGCCACCATACTGCCAATATAACGTTGCGTGTAAGGGCCGCCGTTTGTTTTATCTTTTTTCTGACAGGCACTGATATAATCCTGCACCCCTTTTTCGTAGCGGAAAAAGTTACCATGATTTACCGAATAAATATTTCCATCAGGCGGGCATTTAATATCAGGATGACTCAAACAAAATTCACCAATGGAAGGATCCAATGTAAAACCATTTACACCTCTCCGTGTTGCATACACCATCATGGTGCTGCTGCCATATACCATATAACCGGCAGCAACCTGGTTGCGTCCTGTTTGCAGAAAATCTGCAATGGTACAACGCTTTCCTCTTTCACTCACACGACGGTACACACTAAAAATGGTACCGATAGAAATATTTACATCAATATTACCACTACCATCAAGCGGATCAAACATCACCACATACTTGGCGTTCTTACTGATCTCGTCATCAAAGACCACAATATCATCCAGCTCTTCACTGGCAATACCTGCACAACTGATACCGTGTTGCAGCACTTTCATAAACTGGTTGTTGGCAAAAATATCCAGCTTCTTTACATCTTCACCCTGCACATTAATACTCCCATGATCACCTAAAATATCCACCAGCCCGGCCTTATTTACTTCCACATTTACACGCTTTGCAGCAAGACCAAGATCACGGAGTAAACTACTCAATTCACCTGTTGCCTGGGGAAAGTTGCGTAGCTGTTGGATGGTAAACTCATCCAGTGTTGATATTCTTCTGTCTATACTCATACAGTTTTTTTAAGCATAATCGTTATCAGCAAAAGTAAGGGTTTAAGGCAGATGATTGGGAGAGCTGTTCTGCAAATGGCATCGTTCCTTGCGTCGCACACTTCAATGCAATGCGGTGAGTCACCCGCCAGTATTTGGGGTGGCTCACCGGTAATAAAAGTACAATCATGTTGAAGGGATGGTTTTATCTTTAAGTATGGAATGGACGTGGATCATCATTGGAGTTATTCTTGCAATTGCAGCAATTGCCGGAAGCATTTTGCCACTCATACCCGGCCCACCAATTGCCTATGTGGGCTTACTCTTGCAACAACTTCGTGATGACAAACCTTTCTCAACCAACTTTCTCCTTTTATGGGCTGCTATTGTTGTGGTATCACTCATCTTGATTATATAATTCCTATCTGGGGCACCAAAAAATTCGGTGGTATAAAGTATGGCGTTTGGGGGTGCATGCTTGGTTTCCTCGCTGCATTCTGGCTGGGGCCATGGGGAATCATCTTCGGCCCATTTCTTGGTGCATTTGCCGGAGAAATGATGGCGCAACAAAATTCAAACATCGCTTTCAAAGCAGCATTTGGTTCCTTTGTTGGTTTTCTTGCAGGCAGCTTTTTGAAAGTGGTGATCTGCTTTTTTATGTTGTATTATATTTTGACGAGTGTATAGGCCCTTTCTCCTTCTGAGCTTCGCTCGTAACCTTCGTTTCTCGGTTATCCCGGAAGGGAAAGAGCGGTGCAATAATATAACAAACATCATATCTTCCACATCAACTATAAATATGCTTCACCATTATACTGAGTGCAAAATTTAATTTGATTCGTTGATAAATAAGGGCTGTGCATAGATGGCTTCCCCTACTGGGGGAAGTCGGATGGGGGCCTGAACGTAAAATACTTCTGCGAAAAATAACTGAACGCCACAACAAAAAACGTAGTGCAGATCTTCGCCAGCGTGGCATACATGTGAAAGGTTTCCACAAATAGTTTCAGGAAAAAATAATTCAACAGAATTGCACCTGCCACCACAATCATATATTTAGGCAGCTGCTCCCGCTTACGAACCGCACTTCCTTCAAACACCACATAACGGCTCAGAAAAAAACCAACCGGAAACGTAATAACAAACGACATGAGGAATGCAGCAATATGCGGACTTAATGTTAAGAACGGTGTGTGCACCATTTCCTTGTTGAGAATAAAATTATAACTGATGTAAAACAACAGAATATCAAGCACTGTATTTCCCCCACCACATGCCGCATACCTGAAGGTTTGCATGGGCATGAACTTTTTGAATGGTGGATAGAACCAATCGATCACCGCATGAATAAAGACAACAGTACTGTTAATCATAAGAGGTGGCAAAGGTAAAGATTTGGTCATTAGTTTAAACCTGGTTTTACTCCATCAGCTTTTGATAATTTATAAACGCTGTTTTGAGCGTAGCTTTGCAAAAAAGTGATATGCGTTTAGTTGTTGTATCTGTACTCTTTCTTTTCGTGAGCTGTAATAGTGGTGCTCAAACGGCGAAAGAAGTGTCGGCCGATCAGTTTGAAAAAGATCTGCAGCAAACCAATGTTCAGTTGCTTGATGTAAGAACTGCCGGCGAATACCGGACCGGCCATATTAAACATGCATTACAGGCAAACTGGAACGATCAAAAGGAATTTGCAGATCGTACTACTGCTTTGGATAAACAAAAACCGGTGTATGTGTATTGTCTCAGCGGCCCCCGCAGCAGTGCAGCGGCCGAATGGTTAAGAGCAAATGGTTTTCAGCAAGTGGTGGAGCTAAAATCCGGTTTCAATGGCTGGAAGCGAAGTGGTAAACCGGTGGAAGGAATGGCTGATGTAAAACAGATGACGTTTGCAGATTACCAACAGCAGATCGCAGGAAAAGAATATGTGTTGGTTGATTTTGGTGCTGAATGGTGCCCGCCTTGCCGGAAGATGGAGCCTGTTTTAAATGAATTCCTGGCGCAGCACAAAGAAATATCATTCTTTAAAATAGACGGTGGCATCCATACCAACCTGATGAAACAACTGAATGCTGATGGTTTACCCACTTTTATCCTTTTGAAAAAAGGGGAAGAAGTTTGGCGCTACAAAGGCGTTCTCACCGCTGAAGAACTGAACAATATCTGGACAAGCAAGAAATAGTAACTTTAAGAGAGAAGTATTTAAACAATGGAATCACTTTCTGCCGATCAAAAAACATGGTATCGTAACTGGTTTAATTCGCCATACTATCATCAATTATATTTTCAACGTGATGAGCAGGAAGCAGCTGCGTTTATCGATCGTCTTTTATCAAAACTTCACCCATCTGCCAATGCAATGATGCTGGATGTTGCCTGTGGTCGTGGAAGACACAGTATTCATCTTGCCTCCAAAGGATATACTGTTACCGGTATCGACATCAGCGAAGACAGTATTGCCGAAGCCAAACTGTTTGAAACGGATAAGCTGGAGTTTTTTGTACATGATATGCGATTACCTTTTCGCATGAATTATTATGATTATGCCTTCAACTTCTTTACAAGTTTTGGTTTCTTCCGCACACGCCGTGAGCATGATAATGCTATCCGCACTATTGCACAATCATTAAAACCGGGCGGCACATTTGTGATTGATTACCTCAATGCACATTACGTAGAAAATCATTTGCAGTATAAGAGTGAATTTGAGAAAGATGGAGTAATATTTTACATTACCCGTTGGCTCGATGAAACCCATTTCTATAAAAAGATAGTTGTGGAAGATGAAACCAACCTGGAAGAACCTCTTGAGTTTACAGAGAAAGTGGCTAAGTTTTCACTAGGCGATTTCAACGATATGTTTTCGTTTTATGATTTGCAGGTGCAGGAAGTATATGGCGATTACCATTTTGAACCCTATCATGTAACCAATTCGCCACGGTTGATTATTATTGCAAAGAAGCTGAAGTAACGCAACATTGGTCGGTACGGCCCTTAGGCCTTCAGACCAGCGTAACAGCTTACGGCTTCACACTCGCCTTCTTATTATTCAATAACATCCAGCGTGAAGATTCGTAAAGAGCAATGGTTTCCACAGCCATTTGCTTCTTTGTTTGTTCATATTTTTCTTTCGAGAGTAAAGGCGCATTAAAATGCAAAGGCACCAATGTGTCCTTTTGCAGATTCATATTGAGAATATAGTAGAACTCGTTACTTACCATACCGATCTTTGCTTCATCATGATGAATGATAAACGCAAAATCTTTCCCTGCTGGCTTCCGTAACAGATCACGGCCAATAGTACTGTTGGTATAAGGTTGATTTAATAAACCGGCAATTGTTGGCAACACATCCACCTGGCTCACCACTTCTTTACGCTTCTCAGGTTTAATGAAACCCGGTGCATAAAATAATAAGGGCACATGTTCATCCGTCAGGCGTTCTTTGGTCCATGCATCAGGATACAACGCCGTGGCATTTCCTTTTACACCATGATCGCCAATGAACACAAACAAAGTATTGTTGAACCAAGGTTGTTGCTTCGCAGCTTCCATGAATTGTTGAATACTGTAATCGGTATACAGCAACGCTTCCATTTCTTTCTGCGAATCAAATCCATATTTCTTCAACTGCAACTCATCAACCTGCTTTGCTGCAACAGCCGCCGTATCTTCTTCAGGTAAAACAAACGGACGGTGATTATCGGCGGTTTGTATAATGCTGAAAAAAGGAGTTTTTTGTTTCGATAAAACCTGGTTGGCTTCGTTAAATAAATTCTTATCACTGATGCCCCACACATTAAACTTCGGACTTTTATACATTCCTTCTTCATACAAATGAAGTCCGTTTACATTATTCACCAGCAAGCCTTTGAAATTATTGAACTCACTGTTACCACCTATGAAATAAAATTTTTCATGATTAGTAAATGAATTGAGAATGGTATGCTGATCAATGGCTTCAATATTCCGTGTAGAGAATTTACTCAACTGTACATCCGGCACACCGCTTAATAACGCAAACACACCTCTTGCAGTTCCAAAGTGCGGAGAAAAGCATCGTTCAAACAACAATCCTTCATTTGCCAGCTGTTGCAAATAAGGCGTTGTGTTAAGTGGATTACCGCTTAACCCGGTTTTATACATACTCAGCGATTCACAGATCACCAGCACCACGTTCATTGGTTTTGCTGGCTCAACAAACACTTCCCTGCGTTGAAAATTGAGCATGGTTGATTCCTTCGGAAGCTGCAGCAACTCCTTCATAGCATCAAACTGAATCTTTGCGCTTCCATCGTCGGTAAATGGTTTACGGAAACGAAGTGTGGTAAAAAAGTTCTCCAGAGGATTCAATGCCAGGTAAGCTTTAAAATTATCGCCAAGCTTAAATGCATCTTTCCATGTTAATGGCTTTGCAGGGTTACTACCGGCAACTCCAATGATGAGCAACAACATCATCCAGAACGTACGCATCGGTTTAAACGGATGCTTAATGGTATGAACCTTTGAATGACTCCGTTGAAAAAACCTGTACAAGCCATAAATGATAAATGACAATAACAGGAATATCCAAAACAACGGATACGATTGCCAAAGCATATTCATTGATATGGCAAAATCTTCAATAAAGTTGAGGGCACTTGCATTGAGCCTTGTTTCCACATAATCAAAATGCCCGAAATCGGCACCAAAGAAAAACAGAAGAAAGCTGCTTACCACCACGAGATATGCTATCCAGAATCGTTTTGTTCTTGAAGATTGAAATGGTGAAAAGCGGTTGAAGCTGCCGGCAATGAGTAAAGGTGCAAGCAAAATGCACACCCAGCGTAAATCAAAACGGATACCCATTAAAAAAGACGGAACCGCATCGGAAAAAGAAACACCATCGGGCCTGAATGAATAAAAAGTAAGTACACGCATGATGCTGAACAGCAACATGAAGAAGACAAACAAACGCAACACCCAACGGGATGTTGGTGGTAATTGAAAGCGATGACCCATAATTTCCTT
>JAKFDY010000436.1:0-2060 GCA_036675885.1 Lacibacter sp.
ATTTCAAGTCGTCGCCTTTTTCAAAAATTCATTTCAAATCGTCACCAAAAAATTATGCTCTCAAATGTTTGCTGATACTGAATTGTATTGATAAATGTCTGATTTTAACGGGACACTAATGATATAGCCCCTATAATCTTATAACTCAAAAATATTACCTCTAACCCAATTAAAACAATTATCAAAGACTTTTTTAATAACCTGTTTTTGCTTAAGTAAACGACATTGAATAGGCAATGGTCAATTGACAAAATACAAAGGTTAACAGTGAAACAGGTATAAACTCTTGCTGCAGAAAGGTAGCAGGAGTTTATTGTTGCTGAATTAACATTATGGTAATATTGGGTTTTTAGTTTTGTGTAAGATGAATGAAACCCTAGAAAAAAGACAAATTGAATTATTAAGAACACTCAAAGTAAGATTTCAAGAAAAGCCACGAAGTTGGTGGCAAAGCGAAACGAAGAAGTATAAAACCACATGGGAAGTCGGGAATACTTATGATGACTACCCCGAACCTTCAGAAGAAACCATAATACGGTATAATTTAAAAGCGGCGATTTTTACAATCGCCGCTTTGCTTTTGTATATGGTTGTATTGCTTACTGCAGAGCAAAATGAAGGAATAGCCTTCAACTACATCATGAGTTTTATTTTAGGAGTAGTTGTAGTGAATGAGCTGAAAAGGGTTATTGACCGAACGCCAAAAATCATCATCAGCTCCCAAAGTATTTGGTTTAAAAAGATTGATCTGGAGGTTGAATGGAAAGATTTAATGGCTAGCTATATCGAAGAAGACCATTCAGGTGATTCTGTTACGAGTTCTCTTATTCTGTTTCATTACGACCAATATGCAAATGCAATAATTGAAACAACGATTAAGCTAAACGAAAGTCTGGAAATGAATGATGTTCAACTTTGTTACTACATCGAATACTGGAAAATAAAAACCGGGAACCGAACGGCTGCGGTTTAATCATTCCGCCTTCAGCTGCTCTTCAATCAACTTCAACTCATCCATAATTCCTTTTAATCGTTTTTCTTCTTTTGCTAAAATGCGTTTGCCGAGAATGAAATACGCATACAGCATCCATCCGCAATACACAACAATCAGCAGAATAATATAACCGATCGGTCGGCCGTGCACCACTTCAAGGAAATATAAACCCATACCTAAATTCAGAAACAAAAAGTAAAGTGGTTTATTCCATTGGATTTGTTTTTTGCGGAACGCATAATAATCTTCCCATTGCTGCAGGTGTTGTGCAGGCGGCAACGTATCATCCACCAAACTCACTTTGTAAGCGGTGAAAAGTGTAAGGATAGATTGCAACAGAACTGTTGTGTTGATGATCCATATGGCAATATGTGTTACGAACCAGTTGAGTTTCATATCACTGAAATACATCATCCAGATGATAAACACAACTGTGAAAAATAAAATGATACCACCAAACAGCAACTGCCGGAATAACTTCGTCCTGGTATCTTTCGATTGACGGGTGATGGCCTGCATGTCCACTGTTTTTTGTTCAGCCGGTTTCGACTGTTGCCACAAATCTTTTAATGCATCAAAGTCTTTCATAACTGCTATAAATTTCGCTGAGCTGTTTTTTAATACGGTGAATTTTTACACGCAGGTTATTTTCGGTAATGCCGGTGATCTCGGCTATTTCTTCATAAGGTTTGTCTTCGAGTACAAGTGTAATGATCAGCCTGTCTGTTTCTGCCAGTTTGCTGATGCATTTGTACAGCAACTGTGCTTCCTGTTCTTTGTTGCGTTCATCATCCGGTATCATGGCCAACCGTTCTTCATCGGCATCCACAAACTGTTCATTCTTTTTTCGCAAGTGTGTTAAACAGGTGTTGGCTGCAATTCGATAGATCCATGTACTCCATGCAGCATCCCCTCTAAACTTGTCCATATTCTTCCACACTTTCACAAAGCTTTCCTGCAACAGATCTTCAGCAAGCATTGCATCGCCGATATAACCAAGACAAAGCTTGCGGATGCTGGGAGCATACTGGTTGTATAATTCTGTAAACTGTTCTTCCTGTTTCAT
>JAKFDY010000437.1:0-3973 GCA_036675885.1 Lacibacter sp.
AAAATGGGCCTGCATACGAATGGACAGATGTAACACCTGTAAATAATGATAACGGTGGTGCACCTGGTGGTAATATCCGTGTTGGGTACCTATATAACCCTGACCGGGTTACATTTGTTGAAGGAACAAAAGGTACAGGCACACAAGCAAATGCTTGGAGTGAAACAGGTAATTTAACGCTTAACCCAGGAGTCATTAATCCTGCTAAATTTCCTGATACACGTAAGCCAATAGCTGCAGAATTTGAGTTCCAAGGTGAACGAGTAGTTGTGATCGGTACTCATTTGAATTCTAAAGGTGGAGATCAATCCTTATGGGGATCTAACCAGCCTCCTAAATTAAATTCAGAAGCAGAACGCCTTGGTTTAGCACAAGCAATTAATGATTTCATTGATGAAGGACTTGCAAAAAATCCTAACTTAAATATTGTGGTAGCTGGGGATATGAACGATTTCGAATTTACTCCAGTTCTTGAAACACTTAAAGGTGATAACTTAACAAATATGGTTGATCAAGTACCTGCAGAAGATCGTTTCTCTTACTTCTTCCAAGGAAACAATCAAACGTTAGACCATATTTTAGTTTCAAACAACTTATTAAATGCTACAACAGCTGACATGATTCACATTAATGCGAACTTTACTGAACAAGCATCAGACCACGATCCAGTTTTAGTTCAAATTGATTTAGCTAATGCAGCTAAAAAATATGCATTAAGCATAATGCATACAAATGATACCCATGCAGCTTTAGACAAAATGCCTAAAACTGTAACAGCAGTAAAAGAAGTCAGAGCAGAAAAACCAGATGCATTGCTTTTAAATGCAGGGGATGTTTTCACTGGAACCTTGTATTTCAATGAATTCCAAGGACAAGCGGACTTGGCTCTAATGAATCTTATGGGCTATGATGCTATGACATTCGGTAACCATGAGTTTGATTTGGGTTCATCGGCTGAAGGACATCAAGGCTTAGTTGATTTTATTAAGGAAGCGAAATTCCCATTTGTAAGTGCAAATGTCGCTTTCGCTCAAGATAATAAATTTGCAGGAATTTCCAATGATTCCTTAACAGCTGAAGCAGTGAATGGTCAAATTTATAATGGAATTATCAAAGAAGTAAATGGTGAAAAAGTGGGTATCTTTGGTTTAACTACTGCAGAGACTAAAGATCTTTCCAGCCCTGGAGCTATAACTTTTGAAGATTATAAAGCAGAAGCAGAAAAAGCAGTTCAATCGTTGGAAGCACAAGGTGTCAATAAAATTATTGCCTTAACTCATATTGGGTATGACGATAATGCGGCCATTGATAATGACTTAGTTTTAGCAGAAGAAGTTGAAGGTATTGACGTTATTGTTGGTGGACACAGTCATACCGTATTAGCTGAACCAGTAGTTGTTGCAAAAGATGCAACACCAACTTTAATTGTGCAAACTGGTAATGCAAACAGCAATCTAGGTGTGCTTGATGTTGAATTTGATGGAAATGGTGTGGTAGTTGGACAAGCTGGGAAATTAATCGCAATTGACAAACAAGCTGATGATCAAGAAGCAGCAGCATTGTTAGCACCATACAAAACGAAAGTAGAGGGTGTTGCGAAAGAAGAAATCGGTGTAATAACGACTGTAGAATTGGAAAATCCCCGTACGAATGGTGATAATACAGCACCAAGTGTGCGTAAAAACGAAACCATTCTTGGCAACCTTATTACGGATGGTATGCTAACAAAAGCAAAAGAATTCACAGGTGAAAATGTGATTATGGCATTGCAAAATGGCGGTGGAATTCGTGCAGCAATTAATGAAGGACCTATTACAGTGGGTGAAGTAATCACTGTTCTTCCATTCGCTAATACATTAGCAACAATGGATGTAAGTGGTGCAGAATTAAAAGCAGCATTTGAAATCAGTCTCAGTAAATATCCTGGAGAAAATGGCGGATTTTTACATGTGGCTGGTGGCAAAGTAGAGTTTGATTCTACTAGACTAGTAGGGGAACGCGTTGTATCTGTATCGTATTTAGATGATAATGGTGATTATGTAGATGTTCAAGATGACACGATGTACACTGTTGCAACTAACGCCTTTACAGCTAAAGGTGGAGACGGCTATAACGTATTCGCTATAGCTTACGAAGAAGGACGAGTTACGGACTTAGGTCTTTCGGATTGGGAAAACTTCCGTGATCAGTTAGCAGGCAATGGCAGTGAAGGAATCCCAACTGAAGTTGAAGGCAGAATCGTTGATGTAGCAGGTCAATTTAACTTAACTGTTATGCATACGAATGATACCCATGCTGCCTTAGACAACATGCCGAAGACAGTAACTGCTGTAAAAGAAGTTAGAGCAGTAAACCCTGAAGCACTACTTCTTCATGCTGGGGATGCATTCACTGGAACCTTGTATTTCAATGAATTCCAAGGTGAAGCTGACTTGGCCATGATGAATTTAATGGGCTTTGATGCGATGACCTTTGGTAATCATGAATTTGATTTAGGTTCTTCAGCAGAAGGACATCAAGCATTGGTTGATTTTATTAAGGAAGCCAACTTCCCATTTGTAAGTGCAAACGTTGATTTCTCAAAGGATGCAAAATTCGATGGAATATTCAATAATTCCATCGAAGCTGAAATTCAAAATGGTCAAATATACAATGGAATCATTAAAGAAGTAAACGGAGAGAAAGTGGGTATCTTCGGCTTAACAACTGAGGAAACAGCTGATATATCCAGCCCAGGGTCCATTGCATTCGAAAACTATCTTGCAGAAGCAGAAAAAGCAGTACAAGCTTTTGAAGCTCAAGGCGTTAACAATATTATTGCATTAACTCACATTGGTTATGACGATAATGCAGCCGTTGATAACGACTTAATCCTTGCTGAAAAAGTAGAAGGCATTGACATTATTGTTGGTGGACACAGCCATACAAAATTGTCTGATCCTGTTGTAGTGGCAAAAGATACAACACCTACTGTAATTGTTCAAACTGGTAATGCCAACAGCAACCTAGGTATGCTAGATGTAACGTTCGATGAAAATGGTGTTGTAATTGACCACAATGGCAGCTTAGTTGCAATCAGCGATCAAGAAGCTGATCCACAAGCAGCAGAAGTATTGGCACCATACAAAGCACAAGTTGATGCCGTAGCTCAAGAAGAAATTGGTGTATCAACTCCAATGGAATTAGAAAATCCACGTACAAATGGAGATAATACAAAACCGAGTGTTCGTAAAAACGAAACAATTCTTGGCAACCTCATTACCGATGGTATGCTTATTAAAGCAAAAGAATTCACAGGTAAAAATGTGATTATGGCATTGCAAAACGGTGGCGGAATCCGAGCTGCCATTAATGCTGGTCCGATCACAGTTGGAGAAGTAATCACTGTATTACCATTTGGTAACACATTAGCAACCATGGATATTACTGGTGCTGAGTTAAAAGAAGCATTTGAAATTAGTTTCAGTAAATACCCAGGAGAAAATGGCGGTTTCTTACATGTGGCCGGTGGTAAAGTGGAATTTGATTCTACAAAACCAGCAGGGGAACGTGTAGTATCTGTTAAATATTTAAATCAAAATGGTAAATATGTAGAAATTCAAGACGAAGAAACTTACACAGTTGCCACTAATGCTTTCACAGCTAAAGGCGGAGATGGTTATGATGTCTTTGCGAAAGTATATGAAGAAGGACGTGTAACAGACTTAGGTCTTTCAGATTGGGAAAACTTCAGGGATCATCTAGTAAGCTTAGAAACTATTTCTACAAAAGTGGAAGGGCGGATTGTAGACCTAAGTGATGAACAAGGTAATATACCGGGAGAAAATCCAGGCAATAAACCGGGAGAAAATCCAGGCAATAAACCGGGAGAAAATCCAGGCAATAAACCAGGCGAAAACCCAGGTAATAAACCTGGAGAAAATCCAGGTAACAAACCAGGTGAAAATCCAAGTAAATCAAATGAGGTTAAACC
>JAKFDY010000438.1:0-3073 GCA_036675885.1 Lacibacter sp.
GGGTAACCTTGATTCATCAAACGGTAATGAAGTAATGCAATTGCTTACAGATTTGAATGAGCAGGGTACAACGATCATCATGGTAACGCACAGTGAACATGATGCAAAGTACAGCCATCGCATTGTCCGCATGCTCGATGGACATTCGGTTACAGAGAATATATTGGTTTGAGAAAGTACTTCGCCAATTAGCCATTAACCATAATCATTTAGCTCTCTTTTGCCAACCATTAAACCTTGTTATCATGTTCAGTAATTATTTGAAGATTGCCTGGCGAAACCTGCTGAAGAATAAAACCTTTTCTCTCATTAATATTATTGGCCTTGCATCAGGGCTAGCCTGTTTTATACTCATTACGCTCTACATCACCGATGAGTTGAGCTACGATCGTTATCATGAAAAGGCTGATCGTATCTATCGCATCAACTCTGATATACGTTTTGGTGGCACAGCTTTAAATATGGCCGTGAGTGCCGATCCAATGGGTGCTACACTCAAAAAGGATTATCCGCAGGTAGAACAGTTTACCAGAATTTATGGCAGTGAAGGCTCCAAGCTGTTTAAGAAAGACAATGTATTTATTACCGAAGAAAGAGTGGTGTATGCAGATTCAACACTGTTTGATGTGTTTACATTTCCTGCGATTGCGGGTAATCCAAAAACGGCATTGAATGAACCTAACACAGTTGTGGTTACTGAAAGCACTGCTAAAAAATATTTTGGTTCTGTTGAAGTTGCTTTGGGTAAAACGATGGAATGTAATGACGAAAGAAACAAACTGTATAAAGTAACAGCAGTCATCAAAGACATTCCAAAAAATTCGCATTTCATCTTTGACCTGTTTTTATCGATGGATAATGTGGACTATAACTTTAATAACTTCCTCAGTCATAATTTTCACACATATATTGTTTTAAAACCCGGTACAGATTATAAAGCATTTGAGAAGAACTTTGTGCAGGTAATTGATAAATACATTTTGCCACAGGCAAAACAGTTCATGCAAATTGAAAGCATGAAAGATTTTGAAAAAACAGGCAACAGGCTTTCCTATTCACTGATACCGTTAACCGATATTCACCTGCGTTCAGAAAGGGGTGTAGAGTTGGGGGTGAATGGCAGTATGCAGTATGTTTATATTTTTGGTGCTGTCGCTTTGTTCATCCTGCTTATTGCATGTATCAACTTCATGAATCTTTCCACTGCACGTTCTGCATCAAGAGCAAAAGAAGTTGGCATCAGGAAAGTATTAGGTACAGAAAAAAAATCATTGATCCGCCAGTTTTTGGCAGAGTCAACACTTACAAGTTTTATTGCATTGCTGCTGGCAGTTGTTTTCACATGGCTTGCATTAAACTGGTTTAATGATCTTGCAGCAAAAGAATTTCAAATTACTGATCTGTTGCAGCCCGGCTTCCTGTTATTCTTATTGGCAATGCCAATAGCTGTGGGTCTTATAGCTGGCAGTTACCCGGCCTTCTTTCTTTCTTCTTTTAAACCCATTGCTGTATTAAAAGGAAAAATGAATACCGGATTTTCGAAGAGTAACCTGCGCAGCACATTGGTGGTGTTCCAGTTCTTTACAACCATCTTACTGATCACAGGAACGATTGTTATATACAAACAGCTTAACTACATCCAATCAACAAAAATTGGTTTTAAAAAAGAACAGGTATTGGTGGTTGATAACCCTTCAATGAGCAGATCAACAGCTGAATCATTTAAAGCCGAAGTATCGAAACTAAGTAGTGTGAAGGCTGCTTCCTTTGCAGGCTTTTTGCCGGTAAGTAATTCATCACGTAACGACAATACATGGTCAACAGAAGCGGTGATGAATGAAAAGAATGGATTCAATATGCAGAACTGGCGTATTGATTATGATTATATCCCCACGCTTGGAATGGAAATAATTAAGGGTCGTAATTTTTCTCCCCAATATGGAGGCGATTCAACAGCGTTAATTATCAATGAAGCTACTGCAGCATTAATTGGTGCTGGCGACCCTGTTGGAAAAAAACTATACACATCCAATGGGCAAAATCCCATTGTTTATACAGTAATAGGCCTGGTGAAGAATTTCAATTATGAGTCGCTGCGTAAAAATGTTTCGCCACTTTGCTTCCGGCTTGGTAATAACAGGTGGGCTACAGCATTTCGTGTTGAAACAAAGGATATGAAAAATCTGCTTGCGCAGGTTGAATCAAAATTCAAAACAATGGCACCCGGTATGCCGTTCTCTTACAATTTCCTCGATGAATCGTTCGACAGAATGTATCGTGATGAACAACGTATCGGCAAAGTTGCTTTTTCATTTTCATTCCTGGCAATTCTTATTGCCTGTCTTGGATTATTTGGCCTTGCAACCTACATGGCTGAGCAGCGCACAAAAGAGATCGGCATCCGCAAAGTGTTAGGTGCATCTGTTTCAGGCATTGTGCAAATGCTGAGTAAAGACTTTGTAAAACTGGTATTACTTGCCTGTGTGTTTGCAATACCGCTTGCATGGTGGGGTACAAGTCAATGGCTGCAGAACTTTGCTTACAGTGTAAGTATTGGGTGGTGGGTGTTTGCTGCTGCAGCAGTCATTGCATTGATCATTGCGGTATTAACAGTGAGTTCGCAAGCTGTTAAGGCAGCATTGTCAAATCCCGTTAAATCATTAAGAACGGAGTAATAACATACTCCCGTAAATTATAGCCATATCATTTGCTCAACTGATTAATACCAGTAGTATGCTGAAAAATTATTTCAAAATTGCCTGGCGCAACCTTGTTAAAAACAAAGGGTATAGTGCTATTAATATTGGCGGGCTGGCCGTAGGCATGGCGGTAGCAATGCTTATTGCACTTTGGATATTTGATGAATTAACCTACGACAAATGGCATAAAAATTATGATCGCATAGCGCAGGTAATGCAACATCAAACCTTTAATGGTAATAAAGGAACAGAGCGATCAATACCCATACCGTTGGGTACTGAGTTGAGAACAAATTATGCCAGCAATTTCAAATACCTGGCAATGGCTTCCTGGCAGGGCGATCATATCTTATCCCAGGATGAAAAGAAAATAA
>JAKFDY010000439.1:0-4814 GCA_036675885.1 Lacibacter sp.
TTCAATTCCCGCACATTACCGGGGAATGGATAACTGATTAACAGATTTTTCGCATCATCTTCCAGCTGCACTGGTGTTGTTTTGTAACGCTCAGCAAAATCAACGGAGAATTTTCGGAAGAGGAGAGGAATGTCTTCTTTACGGTCACGCAACGATGGCACACGAATGGGAACTGTATTTAAACGATAATACAGATCTTCCCTAAACTTATTGTTTTGCGTAAACTCAAACAACTCTTTGTTGGTGGCGGCAATTACACGTACATCTGTCTTCTGTACTTTAGAAGAACCCACACGAATAAATTCACCTGCTTCCAATACACGCAGCAAACGGGCTTGTGTACCCAATGGCATTTCACCAATTTCATCTAAGAAAATAGTGCCGCCGTTCACTGTTTCGAAATAGCCTTTTCTTGCATCAACAGCACCGGTGAATGATCCTTTTTCATGACCGAACAATTCTGAATCGATTGTTCCTTCGGGAATAGCTCCACAGTTAACAGCAATAAACGGATTGTGTTTACGGGTTGATAAGGAGTGAATGATCTGCGAAAACACTTCTTTACCAACACCACTTTCACCATTGATAAGAACGGTTAAATCTGTACCCGACACCTGCACCGCCACATTCAACGCATGATTGAGCGCAGGCGAGTTACCTATAATGCCAAACCTGTTTTTTATACTTTGTAAATCCATTGTTATTGATTTGTAATTGTACCAAGCAACGTTCCTTTAGTACAATCATGCACTTTTACCATTACGTAGTCGCCTTTCTTTAATTCATAGTTTTCTTTCGGGAATACGATCACTTTGTTTTGTGAACTGCGTCCCATCCAGCTATGTTCATCTTTCTTACTATCGCCTTCGATCAACACCTCATATATTTGACCAATATCTCTCTTGTTGCTATCGAGAGATAAATAATATTGCTTATCTACTATCTCCTGCAAACGTCTTTTCTTCACATCTTCCGGCACATCATCTTTGTAGCGTCGTGCAGCCAATGTACCTGGACGTTCACTATAGAAGAACATATAACCATAATCATACTGGCTGTATTCCATGATGCTTAACGTATCCTGGTGTTCTTCTTCTGTTTCAGAACAAAAACCGGTAATGATATCAGAACTAATGCCGCAATCAGGAATAATTTCCCTGATGCGATCAACCTTCTTCATATACCATTCACGTGTGTATGTTCTGTTCATCAACTGTAAGATGCGTGTGTTGCCACTTTGCACAGGCAGGTGAATATAGTTGCAGATGTTTTCATACTTCGCCATGGTATGTAA
Organism: Lacibacter sp.; assembly: GCA_036675885.1. GTDB lineage: Bacteria > Bacteroidota > Bacteroidia > Chitinophagales > Chitinophagaceae > Lacibacter. The sequence continues at coordinate 1,295 of JAKFDY010000439.1, forward strand.
CACTTCATCTGTAATATCTTTTGGATGTGATGTTGAGAAACGCACACGCAACAGCGGCGACACCAACGCCACTCTTTCCATAAGCATGGCGAACGAAACAGTCTCATTACTTTTTTCATCAACAAAATAATAGCTGTCAACATTCTGGCCGAGCAATGTTACTTCACGAAATCCACGATCAAACAGATCCTGCGCTTCAGCAACGATCGACTGAGCATCACGGCTGCGTTCACGGCCACGTGTAAAAGGCACCACGCAAAAGCTGCACATGTTATTACAACCACGCATGATGGATATAAATGCACTCACGCCATTACTTTCCAAACGCACCGGCGCAATATCAGCATAGGTTTCATCACGACTCAATAATACGTTCACTGCTTTTTGTCCACCTTCTGCTTCTTCAATCAATCCAGGAAGTGTACGGTAAGCATCGGGCCCAACCACCATATCCACCAGCTTTTCTTCTTCCAGTAAATTCGATTTCAATCTTTCGGCCATACAACCCAATACACCCACCAATAAACCCGGCCTGCGTATTTTGGCTTTACGGAATTCGGTTAAACGTTTGCGGATGGTTTGTTCAGCTTTTTCCCTGATAGAACAAGTATTGAGCAGCACCAAGTCTGCTTCTTCAGTATCACGGGTGGCTCCATAACCGGCACTGTTGAGAATGCTGGCCACAATTTCACTATCGCTGAAATTCATCTGGCAGCCATAGCTTTCGATATAAAACTTCTTTTTGTATTGATTGGGATCGTTCGCAAACGGAGCATAGGCTTCACCTTGCCTGTTTTCGTCGTGAACTTTGGTATCGGTCATCAAATCCATCATAGTCTTTCGCAAATTGAGCAGGCAAAGTTAGTGAAACAATTCTATTTCGTGACAGATTGACAGCGATTGAGACCGCCGTTGGAAATAGAGCCTTGCTGTCTAACCTCAAACATACTTTTAACCAATCTGCGAATAGAGGTGTTGGAGACGCAAACCCCATAAAGTAGTATTGATCATTTGCGAACAAAACGCATCACTGCAACATCGCCGATCATAAAATTGAGTGTGTTATCATCGCTCAACGCATACTTGTTTACTTTCTGCAGCATATCGGTAAATGTTTTTTCACCATTGCCGGGGCAAGCCATCATGGTAGAAAGTGGCGGAGCAAATTTGATTGCATTTCCATTCATTGTGTACTTACTGCTGAAACCGTTGCAGCTTGTATTTCCACTGATCATTGATTGACCCAATTCAAAACGAATAAATGGCTTTTTCCCAGGATACAAACCATCAAAAGCAATACGAATACCGGAGATATAATTCAGTTCCCAGTTGCCATCAAGTTTGCTGACCGCCTCTTCAACAGCAGTAAATTTTGCTACTTCTGTTTGGCCATTGAAAAATTTCAATACATTATTTTCGATCTGCCACCTGTTGGTTTGTGAAATAGCAGGCAGAAAAAGACTTTCTGTTTTATCATCATTGAGGCAAGCCATTTTTGTTACCGCTAATGGCGAAAATTTGATCTCATAATTTCCATTGATCGTGTAGGTACCACTTAACCGGTTACAACCAGTGAATCCAGCAACAGTATTAACCTGCCCGGGAGAAAAGAGCAGGTGTGCCGACCGTCCTGTTTCTGAACGTACAGGTTTACCGTTTACTTCAGAAAGATACCAGCGATACATATATAGCCGCTCGCTTCCACCTGTTACTGTTTGTTTATTATTCTCAACAGGGTTTGTTTCTGTTGTTGATGATGTAACAGTTGTTGGCTTACTGCTCTTACAAGAGAAGGCCTGCAACAGCAACATAGAAATAGAGAGAACAAAAAAAATCTGTTTCATACCATAAGTTTTGTTGCAGATGATGAAATAGATAGCATTACACAAAGTGAGAAGGGGGAGAAGGTTTAGTTTTTGCAATTCCTTAGCATTAGCTTCATGCCCTTGTACTGAGGAATAACACCCGACTTGAATTGCATTTTACCATCGGCCTCTTCCATAGCCGCATAACCTTCAGTAAGCGAGCTGTCTTTTTTCAGAAAGGTAATTTCACGAACAGACTGTTTTCCTTCCGACATAAATGTATAATCAGCAAGAATTGTGTCCTCATATATCACTCCTTTCAATGTTCCTTTGTTACGGTCTTTACCTGCAAGCTGGTAAAGCAGATCGCCAGTAATCATATCATCAGGGCCAACAATCAGTTCTAACTGAACGGTATCCTGGTTCGTGATAAACTCGTAACAGAAATACGCAGGATCGTCAGCAGATGCGGGAGGGACTGAAATAGTATCTGTTTCGGTGATTGTTTTTTCGGTTTCGTTATTACAGGAAACAACAAAAAAGCTTAGCAATATTGGCACTGTTTTAAATAGTTGTGTTTGTCTCATTTAGAAGTGTTTTTTGTTAACACAGTAAATATTACAAATATTTACTGATAATAGTTTGTCTTGCAGCAAAAACACGAAATAAAACTTGCTTCAAACAACAATCCCGCCTCGTGAAAGCGGGATTGTATTAGTCAGGAAAACCAACAGGAATGTTTACATTCTTTTTTCTTTTCAGTTTTTTGTTCTGTTTGTTTTTCTGATTTCATTCCAGTTCTGCGGTTGATGTTGGCAATAGCAACCAGTGCTACAAATGCCAACAGCAACATAATGATGAATAATCTTTTCATAACCGGAGATTTAGTTACTATAAGTTACAAAACATCTTTAAAGAGTGAAACTAATTTTTGCTGAACGGAAATGAAGAGATGTGGAGCGGGGGTTGTAATTTAGGTTCATCAATTATAACATATGGCCGAAACAAACATGAACTTTCACACCCGTAAATGGGTGAAGCCCGAAGACCTGAATCCTAACAGCACATTATTTGGCGGGCGCTTACTGCAATGGATAGATGAAGAAGCTGCACTCTATGCCGTTATTCAACTCGAGAACCCACACGTGGTAACCAAGTTTATTTCTGAGATCAACTTTATTTCTGCACCACGGCAAGGCGATATTATTGAGATAGGCATACTGGCCACTCACTTCGGCAATACATCACTCACCATGCGTTGCGAAGTAAGAAACAAACTTACCCGTGAACCCATTCTCCGGATTGAAAAAATTGTGTTTGTAAATGTTAATGCCGAAGGCAAACCAACGGCACATGGAAAAACAGAGATCACGTATGTGAAAGACAGATTTTAGAGCAACAGGCAATTGACAATACGCAATAAGCAAAACGCTCTCCAGTTTCAATTAACTTCTTAAAGTTTTGCTTATTGCCAATTGCATATTGATCATTTATTCTTCATCATCTTCTTCGTAATAAGCATCCTGGCTGTAATATAATTTTTCCCAGGCAGTAACAGCTTTATCATCGAGACATTCAACAATGTCGTGAATAGGGGCGTCCTTTTTCTTCCATACAATTTCTTCACCTTCGCTATAGGTGGAAATGCAAAGTGCATGATCGCTCTTAAAATGCACCTTGATCAACTGCAGGGCATTTTCTTCTTTTTCCTGGAT
>JAKFDY010000440.1:0-20885 GCA_036675885.1 Lacibacter sp.
AGAATTCGCCAAGACGTTCCCATTGTGTTGAATCACTTGTTAATGATTTACCTCTCATTACGTATTGTCCACCTGAAACATCACCTGCAGGAAAATAATAATAATAACCATTTCGCTTACACATTACCGGACCTTCGGCCCAACTGTATTGCAACTTTGCATTGATCCAATCGAGATTAATAACGGTATCGGTTAACTGCCCATCTCTTCCAAGCGCCTGCAGGCGGTTTACTTTCTGTCCGTTTTTAATGACCATATAAGGCTTGCCATCGTCATCCACAAAAATGGAATTATCATAACCTAACGGACCGGTGACAGGATTCGTTTTAACTAGTACAGCTTCGGACCATGGGCCGGCAGGTGAATCAGCTTTACTGAACCATTGACCGTTTGCAGAAAAAAAGATCCAATAAGAACCATAGAAATAAGTAATGGCACCTTGCCAAATACCTGCAGACGGACGATCTGTTACCCAGGTTCCTTTTGAAGGAGGAACAACCCTGCTGATGACTTGCCAATGCACCATATCTTTTGAATGATAGATGGGCAGGTATGGCGTGAAGTGAAAACTTGAACCACAATGATAAAAATCATTCCCTACTTTCAACATTGTTGGATCCGGATGATCGCCGGGCAATACAGGATTGACATAAGTATTAACCTGATTATAATAGACAGATGAATCAGCATTCTTTTTCTGTCCCAATACAACTACTACATTTAATAATAACAAACTCACTAACCCGATAACCCGATGGTTGTTTAATTTCATGCTGTTCTGTTTATGCTTTGCTATTTTCAATTTTAATAATGAACCGGGTGACACAATCATCATCTTTTACAATCTCCTTTGAAATTATTCGCCATTAATTGTTATGTGATTTTATTTGAAGGCAACCAATGGAAAGTCCGCTGTAGAAACGGCGGACGTTTATGAACGATTGCTATATGAGAAAAAAAACTTTACAGTCGAGTTTATTTCTCAACATTTATTTGTTGTTGTTTTTTATTGCGACGACCTTATAAAAAGCGGGTTTAGGTTTAAACTCTTTGTCGAAGAGCAGCGGATAATTGGTTCTGCCACGAATAGGGAAGCCATTCAACCAGGACTGCCCGTCATCAACACCCCAGAAAGTAACACGGCTGATTTTATCCTTATGTTTTAAAAACAAACGGAACAAATCTTCGTATCCTTTGGCGAGCGATACCTGCACTGAATCTGGTAATCCTGCTGTATATGGATTCAGCTTTTCTTCGTATTCGGCACGTTGGTTCACATCGGCACCAACTATATCACGGGGATTAGGCAATACACTTAAATCCAGTTCAGTAAACATCACATCAATACCCAATGCAGAAAAGTCAAGAATGCTTTGTTCAATATCTTTCAACGGTGTGTTTTTGATGTGCCAGTGCCCTTGAATACCCACACCGTCAATGCGTACACCGGCAGCTTGTATTTTTTTAATGAGCGCAATAGCACCTGCTCTTTTTTTAGGTTGCTCAATATTATAATCATTGTAATAAAGCTTTGTGTTGGGTGCGGCCTTTTGCGCCAGGCGAAAAGCTTCCACTACAAAATCATCTCCCAGCTTATCAAGGAAAATAGATTTACGCATGGTACCATCTTCATTCAACGCTTCATTCACCACATCCCACGAATACACCTGGCCATCGTACCGGGCAGCAATGGTGTTAATGTGTTCTTTAAAAAAAAGACGAACTGAATCTGCGTCTTTCATACGACGAACAAATTGCGGTAATTGACTATGCCAGATTAACGTATGTGCATTTACAACGATGTTGTGCTTTTTTGCATAAGCAACTAATTTGTCTGAAAGGTCAAAATTATATCCGTTCCATTCCGGGTGCATCACCTCAGCTTTCATGATGTTCTCAGGTGTTACTGCATTAAACTGTTGTGGCACTAAGACAGCCGCACCGGGAATTTTCTCTTCAATCTGTGTTGTATTCAATGCAGTGCCAATGAAGAAATCATCTTTAAAAGTTGTCTTCAGTGAAGGAGTGCCTGATGGAGCTGTTGTTTTTTGACTGCTGGCACAATTCACCAATGTAATGCCGGCGAAAACGACGAAGAGAATATTTATATATTTGATTTGCATACTCTTTTTGTAAAAAATTGCTAAACATACCAGTGCTCATTAAGATACATGGAAACATCAATTCCGGTTTCGAATAAGTTTTAGTAAACAACGGGAGCGAACGTTTCAAATTTTACTCCCCTGTCACGCATGACCAAAGTATCGGTAAAGTTGTGAGTGGTTGTTCCAAAATCTACCTGATATTTCAAATGCAGTACATCCCTTTTTTGATTTCCCCACATATCTCCCTTCTTTACAAATGCACCATTACCGCTAACTGTATAACTTGCTGAAGCAGGCCCGGAAACTGTGCATTTGCCGCTATTGTCAAAATTCAGAACCAACTTGAAAGGCGCATTAATATTGCCCTTGTTCTTAGCATTCAGGGAAATGCTGTCTTCAGTCAAAGACTTCGTAAAAAGATTGCACACTTCATCCTTCTCAACAAAAGTATTGTGATAAACTACTGTTGTATCTAATGCGGTATTACCATTGCTGCCCTTTACTTCATCTATGCCTCTGCGTAAGTAAACAGCATGAAAGGGATTCACATATTTAACAGCATACAGAACATAGTCCTTTGGGGTAACTCCCCAATCAGCTGCAAGGCGGGGATCAGGAGATGTCTTTGTTGTAGTACCTCTCAGAACAGAATCTGCATTTACAACAGAAACAATCTTCAATGGAATAACAAACGTATTTTTTATGGCCCGTGGATCAGCAAAAAACGCATCCGTTAATGTAACTTCAATACCACCCATTACTTTGCCTGAAGGAATAACAATCTTCATGTCTTGCGGCAAAGTGTAATAGTTAGCAGGCATAGCAACAACATCATTTCCATTTGCAGAACCAAACTTCAGCCTTTGTGTGAGTGAATTATCTACCGCTACAGTAAGCGTAATATCTTTTTTGTTTTCATACACACCGCCCATTGTAGCCATGATCAAACACTTGTGCTGGTTATCCAATGTGTTATCAATTATATCTTCTCCCAGCACCAGCGTTCTTACAGGCGATTGATAAGGAAAATACACTGTTGAGTATTTGTAGTCTGGAAACTCCCATTTTTTATTACAGGCCGTAAGTATTGAGAGTAAAGTAAAGGATATCAAAAAAAATCGTTTCATATTTATTATGCATTAATAATGATAGATCGGTGTTTACCACCCTTTGTTTTGCAGAAGGTTTGCTTTCAAAGCCTCGGTTAATGGAATAGGACCGTAATACATGTTATCGGAGTACTGCCTGTTTTCAACATTCTGTATGCTAAACACGTTGTTGTTAATAGTCACTCCTTTTGCAGGCTCAGTTAAATTTTCTTTCCAGCGACGGAGATCCCAAAAACGAAAACCTTCAAAACTTAATTCTAATCTTCTCTCATTGCGAATCAAAGCACGCATGCCTTCTTTTGAAGTGATAGATGCGAGATAATTATCCGGCTGTGCAATTCCTGCTCTTTTTCTAATTGCTTCGATCAGGGTTCGGGCAGAGTATCCATGTGAGGTCGCTCCGTCGGGCCCCCAGGCTTCATTCGCCGCCTCTGCACAAATCAAAAACATCTCCGTATATCTTATGTGAACAGGGTAATGTTTTTGAGTTGAACTCGAAGTTGGATTAGCGTTTACATCTTCTCTTAACAATTTTCTCAGGTAATAGCCGGTTCTTGTTGATGTAGGAAGTATATTAACCGCATCATTGGTAGGAGCATCCGTTTTAGTGTAAATAGTTTTATTTGAAATAGTACCACCATTTACTACAATATAGTTTCTTAACCTTGGATCACGGTTGGCGTATGGGTTTGTGGCAACATAACCACTGGCAGGATCTGTGATTGGATAACCATTTGCCATCGGGAATGCATCCACAAGGTTTTGTGAAGGATTTACCCTGCCGTTTCCAAAAAGTGTTGGAGGGAAGTTGTCTCTTTCTAAATTGTTTGTATTGACAATATTACCTCTCCATAACATTTCTTTTTGGTCTATACCGTTAGCAAGATTGATTGTATTAACAGTTATTGTATTACCAGGAACAGCAGTTGCGCTGTAAAACAGTGCCCCCTGAGGATCTAACCCGGCAATGCCTCCATTTAAAGCAAGAACTTCACCTGCATAATTTGCTGCATTTTCCCATTTGATTGAAGTGGACAATGGATTATATGCCGGACTTGCCGCAAGTAGTGCAGCTTTAGCCCTTATTGCTTTTACAATTCGTCCAGACACACGTTGCCGGTTAAAAGTCCCAAAGACACGGTTATAGTCTCCTACAGCCAGGCTACTGTATTTAGCCGGTAGTTGTGCAGAGGAACCAAGATTGATATAATCGAGCGGCAAGTATTTCTCCGCCTCAGCAAGATCAGCATTAATCTGCTGCACACACTGGTCAAAAGTATTACGTGGTTTTTTAAAATCAGAATTAGCTTCAAGTGCCTCGGTAATAATGGGTACTCCAAGTAATTCTCCGCTTGCGCTGTACCCTGCATGTGCCTGCAGAAGATTGAACATAAACAGTGCACGTAATCCATAAGTTTCTCCTTTAAGACGGTCTGTAAACAAGGTTCGCACATCTTTGCTCGAAGGAGCCCAGTTCACACTGTCAACCTCCCTAAGAAAAAGATTCAAATACAAAATTGCCGTGTAAGAATTATTCCATTGATCAACGGGGTTGTTGGCAGCAGACCATGAACCCGTGGCCATATTAAGAAGAGGATTAAACTTATCATTCGTTACCGCATCATCAGTGGCTACTTCGTTAAAAGAGTATCCATTTGTTGGAAGCCTTGTATAAGCATTCATTAATATCCCCTCTGCATAATAAGGGTCACCATAAATATCTTCTAATGTGCGATGGTTATCGTCGAGTGGAGAAAGGCTCTTTTTACAGCCTCCAAGCACTAACACAACAACAAAAAGTATCAGTAATTTGTTACCCATGTTTATCATTTTACTACGTGAGATCATACTTTAAAATTTGGCTCTTATTCCTATATTATAATTCCTGAATTGTGGTGTGCCGGCAACTGCCAACTCGAGGATTTTCCGGTTCTGCGAGAAAGTGTACAAATTAGCACCGGAAACATACAGCAGAAGGTCCTTTACAAATGCTCTACGTAAAACAGAGTTAGAAAAATTGTATGTTAGCTGCACCTTGCTCAGGTTAAACCGATCTGTTTTATATGTCCAAAAATCAGAGTTGCGGAAATTGTTGCTATTCTGCTGTGAGCTCAGGCGTGGGTAAGTGGCTGTAGCTTTTGTACTTTCTGTCCATCTGTTCAATACAACGTCAGAGTATTTAAGGTCACCACTCACCCAATAATAATTGTTATTCGTGATGCCGTTGCCACCGTTGTTTCCTGTACCAAGCACAAACAGGCTTAAATTTTTATAGCTTATTGTGAAATTGATTCCGTAAGTAAAAGGCGCAATATATCTGCCTATCATTACTTCGTCTCTGCTGTCAATAAAGTTATCAGCATTTTGATCTACATACTTAATGTCTCCTGGTTTTACTTCGCTGAACAATTGTCTTGGGTGGCTGTTGATATCGTTTTGATCCATAAAGAAGCCATTGCTCTCAAGACCAAATATGGCATCACCAGGTTTACCGCTTCTGTTTTGAAAAGCATCAAGAAACAGCTCATCACGCTTCGTCACTTTTGATTTTGCATAAGTAGCGGTGGTTCTAAAATTCAATTGTACGTCTCCAAATTTCTTGTCAATGTTCAACATCACGTCAAAACCAGTACGCTGATGCGCATTGTAATTTGTGTAAGGAATAAACGAACTGAAATAGTTTGGATATTGTGAAAATCTCTGTGTAAGAAGACCATCCATTTGTGTCTTAAAAAAAGTTGTTTGAAGGCTCAGAAGATTATTGAAGAAAGATCCTTCTAAACTTGCATTCAACTCTTTTCGTTGTGGGAATGAAAGATCAGGACTAGCTCCGAAGGCAGAAGTGGTTGCCTGGTTCTGCGCTTGCACACCATCATTCCATGTGAAAAATGAACCTCTGTTATAGATATTGTCATAAAAATAATATCCACTTATATCAAGATCGGTGTTAAGAATACCTGCAGATGCAGACAACTTCAAATAATTGACTGCTTTGGAATTCGACAGAAAATTTTCTGAGCTAAGTAACCAGCCGAGGCTCATAGTTGGAGAAAAGCCTGTACGGTTACCATCAGGTAATTTGGTTGAGTTTACATAAGCTCCGCTAAAGTCTGCCCAATACTTGTGATTGTAATTGTAGCCAACCTGTAAGCCGAGGTGTGAATTGGTTATTGGTTGATACACATCATTTACCGTAATGGATGAAGTATAACCCAAGAGCTTAGCTGAAATATTATGATTAGTGCTTACCGTTCTATCATAGCTTAACCACGATGAAAAACCGATGTTCTGCCGTTGAGCGGTGTTATTTATGTTTTGCGTACTCGGACGGGAATCTGCCCCAAATTTATTGTTCGAACTTAAAGATAATGAGTCTGATGTGACGTTCCAGGTTGGAGTATAAACTGCATACGTGTTGTTGATCGATTGCAGGTAAGAATTAGAATAATCTAAATTGAACAACGTGTGAAAAGACAAGCCTTGTAACAATGAACTGAGGTTAGCATTAATTTCATTGGTTACCTGGAATGTGCGCCTGATGTTTATATCATAGCCGGCTACATACAAGTCAGCTATCGGATTTGTTTGAAAACTTTGCAACCCGCCCAATAAATATTTACCATCAATCAGGTTACGGCTCGCATTTGCTATTCCAAGAGAAGCCTTGTCATTCGGGGATATTAAGTCAATAGGAATAAGCGGGGTGAACCTGTGAGGCAACAATGAAGCGGCATTGCCCCAGTAATTACCACGTGCCCTGCGGCTTTCGCTAAAAATTGCTGACACATAAACAGAGCTTGAAATCTTATCATTCAGCTTTAAATCAACATTACCTCTAACATTCAAACGATTGTCATTTTCATTTTTACCTTCACCGACATTCAGCAATGTTGAACTATTTACAAAACCGATATTTGAATAGAATCTTGCATTACTGTTCCCTCCAGAAAATTCAGCATTAGCATCAGTAGCATTCTGGTATTTTTTCAGGTACTGTGATGAATAGTAATCCACGCTTGGAAAACGAAAAGGATTACCAGTACGATAATTTTGAATGGTTGTGGCATCATAGAGATCGGCAAGACCGTCATTACGGCGTGCTTCATTATACAAGGTCAGGTAATCAGCAGAATTCAGGTAGTTTGGAAGCGCACTTGGCAAAGCAACACCAGTATTTACTCTTATGCCGATTTTACGACTATTGGCTTCACCTTTCTTTGTTGTAATGAAAATAATTCCTTTAGCTGCCTGGCTGCCATAAAGTGCAACAGCGTTTACTCCTTTCAAAACAGAGATCTGCTGTACTTCATTGAAAGTGATGTCGCTGAATTCACGACGTATTCCATCAATCATTACGATGGCATTTTCCAATCCCCAAATATTGTTATTCCATAACAACCCGGATACCCTGCCATTCATTCCGCCTTCAACTGAAAGATTATAGTCCCGGTCAATATATGTTTCCGGATTTAATACACTGATGGCACCGGACAAATCCTGTTTGTCAATTTTTCTAAAAGGCAGGTACACTTCTCCCTGTATCCCATTTGCAATTGCAAGATTGATGCCTGCAGGTATTTCAACAGCCCTTAAGGATTGTATTTTATATCCTTTTGCAGTTATCAATACAATAGAGTTTGCCGGAACCGTAATTGAAAATTTCCCGCTTTTATCTGTATATGTTACAGTTTTACCTTCGTTACCAGATACAAGTGCCCCGGGAACAGGCGCACCTTTATCATCGTAAACAACCGACGTTACGTTAACCTGGGTAACATCCTGTGCTTTCAAATTCATAAAAAAGCAAGAGAAAATTGCACAGCATGCCAGGCATATTTTAATATACTTCATTAATTAGGTTTTAAGACTTGAATCGTTTCGTTTGTTCTTAACCGTTACCAATTTTTTATTTCTTCTGTAAGTAAATGCTCATTACCATCCCGGATTTTGTCCGAATGCCGGATAGAGATTCACCTGGCTGGTTGGTAACGGAAGCCAGTTGTGTTTCTTTTCAAACACTCTTGTTACAACAACTCTCTCTCTCAGGTTTAGGGGCTTGCCGTTTGCTCCACGGTCAAAATCGATAACGGTTTTTTCAACATATTTTTTCTCACCGGCAATCATCCATCGACGGAGGTCGTGCCAGCGTAACCCTTCAAAGGCCAGTTCAACTGCTCTTTCTCTCATCAGTTCGCCCATGAAAGCATCTTTAGAACCAAGATACCTGGCGTCAACACCAGGAATGTTTAAAGTATTATTCCTACTTCTTACTTTATTCACAGCCTCAACAGCAGTTAAAGAATAACCGGGATGACTGCTTTGAGGTGAACCATATCCCTGCAATACCGCCTCAGCATACATGAGATAAACATCTGCTAAACGCAGATAGGGAATTACAATATTTATACTGTTCCATTCATTGTCAGTATTATTACAGCCATCTGTTACAAACTTGCGAGCGAGGTATCCGCTACGGCTTGCTGTATTATCAAGGCGCAGATTTCCTCCGTTATAAAGATTGGCAAACCGGTAGTTTGCATTAGCAGTACCTCTGATCATGCGTACACCATCATAAGTAATGCATTTATAAAAACGTGGGTCACGGCCTGTCCATGGATCAGCCACATCATAGCCAGATCCTGATGCTTCGAGAGGGAGTCCGTTGGCCATTCCGAAATTGTTTACATAGTTGGCAGCAGGTGAAGATATACCAGCTTCACCACCCAGTGGTGGAGGAATAAACATGTTCACCAAAGACCATCTTGATTGCCACGCAGCAAACGTTGGAGGGCCAAAAAGAACTTCATTTCCACCTGGATGCTTTCCATAAGAAGATATGGTAAACCAGTTTTCGCTGTAACGGTCCCAAGGCAATAAAGAGTAACGAGCTTGGCCTCCATCCGATAATTTCAACGTCCTGTAAAATGCATCGGCAGCCTGCTTGCACAGTTCTTGATCGTAAGCAGCACTTCCACCAGATGCTTCATTCATCATGGGGCTTGCTGCGTACAGAAGGTCTTTGCCCTTCATAGCGAGAGCTGCCGATTTTGTCACACGCTGTTGATTATTCTTGCTTGTTGCCAATGCTCCTTCATCAACAGTTGTGTTATCCCAATTAGCAGGCAATAACGCGGCGGCATCTTCAAAATCTTTTGCCGCTTTAAGAGCTGTCTCCCGGTAATTTAGCCTTGGCAATTCCAATTTTGCTGAGGGAGATAGTACCGTGTCTATGTAAGGCAGACCGCCCCAGAAACTCATTAACTGGAAATGGAAGAAGCCACGGAAAAACAGAAGTTGTCCTTTAATAACATCCTTTTCTTCCTGGGTGGCATTACTCAACATATCGAGATTAGCCAAACCAATATTGGCTTTACGTATGCCATACCAGCTTAGTGGCCACAGGCCTTTGTTTTTACTTTCATTAGGGTCTGTATTAGGCCCTCTGTCATCAAGCCAGCTGTTATCCCAACCGCCGCCACCTGTTTGCCATGCCCTGTAATTGCCGTTATCAAATTCGGCATTCAGCCTGTAGTTAGCGTTGGTTGTAGATAAGATATCATCGCCCGTATTCCATTCACTGTTCCAGGTAGATTTCGACATGTCGGGCAAACATGCATACAGCTCTTCTGTAAACCCCTGGAAGCTGCGGAAACTGGTGAATACATCTTTCTCCGATATAGTGACATCTATTGGTCTGTCAAGGTATTTTTTGCACGACCCTAACCCAAACACTGTAAGCAAAAGGCTTATAGATAAGGTTAATTTTAAAGAATTATTCATGTTCATACTATTTATGAATTATAAACTAAGATTGAAGCCAAAGTTGATACGGCGAACGGTTGGATATGCACCCTGTCCGGAATAGTTGCTTGAACCAACATTGGCTTCACGGTCGTCAGGCATCTTGCTCCAAAAAAGCAGGTTGTTGCCATTTACATAAAGGCGCATTGATTGAATTCCCGTTTTTCTTAACCATACAGGGTCCAAAGTGTATGACACCTCAGCTGTTTTTAAACGAACATAAGAGCCGTCGTAGTTGAAGAAATCGCCATAACTGTAAAGCCGGGACTTCCATCGGGGAAGTGGAGAAGCTGCATCTGGATTATCTTTCGTCCAGTAATCTCCCTGCTTGAAAACAGAATTCAAAGCTGCAGAGAAGTTTGTTTGCGTTAGGTTTCTCGTTACATTATTTACGGCATAGAATTGAACGAATACGGAAAAACGTTTGTATTCAAATCCTATACTGGCGGTATATGTATTCTGAGGTCTTTCAGGATAGGCGTACGGTACATTGTCAAAGCTGTTTATTACGCCATCTCCATTGAAGTCAATCAGGTTAAAGTTTCCAGGCAATTTATTATTGTCGTTTTGATCAACAACACTACTTCCATAAACTTCATCCCATGTATTGTAATATCCTGCACGCAGTTGAGATCTGTATTGCCCGATCTGGTAGCCCGCTTGTTTCAGATAATCATCCAATAATTGAGGATCATCCCGATCAATAATCTCGTCTTTTGCATGGGTCATTGCTGTGTTTGCCCATAACCGCATGTCTTTATTTCTGCCAAAACTTTTATTGAATTTCAGTTCTATCTCATATCCCCTCACCAGGGTTTCCCCAAGGTTGGCAGCTGGCGGAGTACCGCCGAAATAAGCCGGCACTGCTCTTTGAGTACCTGTTATTAAAACATTTGTCCTTTGATCTCTATAGACTTCGAAACTACCTTCAATCAAATTTCTGAACAAAGAAAAATCCATACCAATGTTTGCCTTCGCCACTGTTTCCCAATGTGCATCCGGGTTACCAATTGTACTTTCTCTGAACCACACATATGGACTGTTCGCATTGTTTTCACCCATACGTGCTTGACCTCCATAGGACCACTGTGTTAAATAAAGGAAATTTCCGCCTGCCCTATCGTTACCAACCAAGCCATAAGAGCCACGGAATTTAAGAGTGGATAACCATGAAATATTCTTCATGAATTTTTCATTGGTCATCGTCCAACCTATCGCTGCAGATGGGAAAAAGTCGAACCTGTAATCAGGACCAAACTTTTGCGATCCATTATAGGCTCCATTGATTTCAGCAAAATATCTATTTGCAAAATTGTAAGTAGTTCTGAACACCCAGTCCTCACGGAATTCAGGGATATTGCTACCGACATTATTTTCATTACGCATGAACAAGCCCATTGCTGTAATGTTGTGTCTTCCTATTTTAGCAGAATGATTTAGTTGTAACTGATAAACACGTCTTCTTCCAGTTTGTCCGTTCTGGAATGCATCGGATCTTACCGACCATTGAGGTAAAATGTAATCAAACTGGTTAGGCCCTGCAGTATTTCTATATTGTACTCTTCCATCTGGAGCAATCCATTTAACAATCGCACTTCCGTCGTCAAATTGACCGCCCTGGGCAACAAACGTATTATCCAAAGAATAAGAACCTCTAAACGAAAGATTTTTTACCAACGCACTTAAATCCTGCGTAAGTATAAAATCGGTAGTCATCTGGGTTGTCTTGGTATTTCTTACACCATTGTTTGCAAGTATGTGAGAAGGATTGTTGGTAGATACAGGATCAAGTGGATAATAACCGAAAGATCCATCACTATACTGAGGATAAAAAAGATCTGGTGCAAGACCATAGATCCCCTGGTACCATGAATACTCAAAACCGCTGTATGTATCCTGTCTTTTTCCATAAAGTGCAGAAAGGTTGGTTGATAGAGTGGTACTTCTTGTCAATTTAAAATCAAGATTTGCACGGATATTTAACCTGTCGTAAAAAAATCCTGGTTTATATCCTTTACCATTATTCGGGATTTTCATGATATCGCCTTCATGAAGAAAGTCAACTGAAGTAAAATATTTTACAAAACCTGATCCACCTGAAATATTGACGTTTGCATTTTGTGCCATCGCCATTTTCTTTAATGACTCAGCCTGCCAATCGATATTAGGATATTGTTGTGCCTCCTGTGCATTTGCAGGATTACGGTATTTCTCGATGATTGCCTGTGGCGTATAATCCTGCCATGATGCAGGACTAATAGCAAGTTCTCTTTCAATTGCCTGGTTTCTGATCGTTAACGCATCGTAGGCGTCATATTTCTCGGGCAAACGAGAAGGAATTTTCATTGTAGAATTAAATGTGATGTTGATGTTCGCTTTTCCTTCTACCCCTCTTTTAGTAGTGATAAGCACAACACCATTTGCACCCTTTACACCAAAAACGGCAGTAGCTGATGCATCTTTCAGAATCGAAACACTTTCTACCGAACCGATATCAACTCCATTCATTGAACGTTCAATTCCATCTACTAAAATGAGTGGGCCAGCACTATTCCATGTTCCCTGGCCTCTTATATAAATAATTGGATCTTCGGCACCTGGCATCCCTGTTCCCTGCACAGTTATAACGCCCGGCACATTGCCGGTAAGTGCAGCGCCAATGTTTGAAACACCCCCAGCCCTCTGGAGTACCTTGCCGGTTGTTTGACTAATAGCCCCAACTACGCTTTCTTTCTTCTGTCGTCCATAACCTACCACAACAACATCTTCTAACGTAGTGCGGGCAAAACTTAACCTTACTTCTATGCTGCTTTGGTCTGCTATATTAACTTCCATTTCATCCATTCCAACATAACTGATCACAAGCGTTTTATCTTTTGTGGGAACAGTTATTTTGAAATTACCTGACGCATCGGAAGTAGTTGCAATAGCAGTGCCTTTTACCTTTACGGTAGCACCGGAAAGAGCAACACCTGATGAATCTTTAATTGAGCCTGAAACCGTTCGGGAATTTTCTTGTGCCGTTACCGGTACCCCCGTCAATAAAATGCAGAAAAGAGCAATTATTAGCTTTTGCAGCGAGTTTTTGGCCACGCATTTCATACTTGATTTTTTTAATTTATAGAAAGCCTTGATTTTGTAAGTTTATTAAACACTCTTTGCTGAATGCTCAATGTTTTTTTGTTTATGAAGTTTTCATGTTGAAGTTGCAACAGCTCCACTCAACCATAAATTCCAATACATCTTTTGTGCCTTTCTTTTTACAGTTTCAGGTTCAACTACCCGTTCTGATTTTGTTTCTAATTGAAGTGATGACTCAGCCAGGTGATTTCTCAACCGTTGCAGATGACTGTTGTAGGCCTGCTCTTTTCTTTTGAATGAATCTTTCTCTTGATTCCAAAACATTAACGTGTAGCTTTATATTGGAATAGACAACAGAGAATTAAATATGTACTAAACACGTTTCAAACTTTTTTTAAAGAGCTTCTGCCGGGCAAAGAGAAAAAGCTGACGATCGAAAAGCAGTCAACAACAACCCATCAATTCAATTAGTCTGTTTGCATTGAACCAGTAAGCATCAAATCAGGAATGACTAACGCCAACCGGTGAGGAACCCTGTTCGACAGGGCATCTCCAATTTTTTTGGTAGCAATTGTCATTTGATTGCGTACCGTAAAAACAGAAATATTCAATACAGCAGCTACTTCTTTATATTTTAATCCTTCCTCTCTTACCAATTGAAATACCATTTTGCATTGAGCAGGAAGCTTATGTACAGCCTGTTCGATTCCTTTTATGGTTTCATTAGAGATAAATAAATCTTCCGGACTGTTGAATTCAATAACAGTTTCTGCATCTATATCATTTAAATGGGAAACAGGGTTTCTTGATTTTTTTGCTATATAGTTGAGAGAGAAGTTTCTTGCTATTGTGTAGAGATAGCCCTTCAGGTTATCGATGTGATGCAACTGTTTCCTTATTTGCCATAGTTTAATAAACACATCGGATACAATTTCTTCTGCACCTTCATAAGACTTGATGAGGGAATAGGAAAATCTATGAAGACCATCAAACAGAAGCATATAAAGCTTTTTATATGCCCTCATGTCTTCATGCATGGCAATTTGGCGTTGCAAATCTTTTATTACTTCCATATGGCAATTAGTAATGGGTAATCTTGAATCACATGCTATGGCCCTACACAGATATCCTCTGTAAAATCCAAAGCAATTAATTCAGGTTTGATATATGGTTTAACTAAACAATCGTTTTAATACCGGTCACAATCTGGCTTTTACAAAGGGTTCAAATTTTTGTTTGTTCGCCTTGTTTTGCCAGTATATGCCCGTCTCACACTTTCGAAAATTTTTGAAGCAATTCAATAGAACAATCGTCGTTGATAAAAAATTTTCTTACGAATTCAAAACTAATTTTTGAATCACTCCCGGGCTGGCTCATTTGTTGAAACTTATAGAACAAATGTTCAATTTTGATTTTATGCAACCGATTAAATTTATTGAAAATCAAATAGTTACATTTTATCCGTTTTTTAGAGGGCGTAATTATCAACAAACAAGTTTTACTTTAGCAGTTGTAATCGTTTGTTTGCTTTGAATTTAAAAATGCCGTTTGAGGGTGAATTTTGTTTTCCTTTTTTGAGAAGTTTTGTTTAAGATGGAAAAGGTTCTTTTTGCAAAATTTTGATGCTAAGCAGCTTTTTGACAGAACAGAAAATCTTCTTTTAAATCAAGCAAAAGGATTACAAGGAACGGTCGTCCAAGATGTCTTACGAAACAAATGATCGTCGCATATTAATTAACCCGTGAGTTGCAGTTGAATAACTGCATTTTTGTATCACTTTTAAAGCTATTGCCTGCCGCCCCAAATGTTAAAAAATAAGACTCTGTTGCTTTGCTGCATATGTTTGTTTACCTGGCTATCACCAGCCACTGCGCAAGAGGACATAAATTTTACTACACTAACCACCAAAGACGGACTGTCTTCAAATAACATAAATGCAATTATAAAAGACAGGTATGGGTTTATGTGGTTTGCCACTGACGATGGGTTAGACAGGTTCGATGGAGCCAACTTTAAGGTTTACCGCAACAACCCAACTGTATCAACAAGTTTACAAGCCAACGAAATTCTATCGCTTCATGAGGATAAGGATGGTAATTTATGGGTTGGTACAAGTACCGGCTCTCTGAGCTTATACAATCGAAAAAAAGATGCCTTCATTAATTTCCCGTCTAAACCTTTTGAAAATGCCATTCGAAATAATGTAATAATGAGTCTCTGCAGCGACTTCCAGGGGAAATTATGGATCGGCCATTACGATGGCATAAGTATAATGGATAAAAAAACTCAACGCATTTCTGATTTCACCCCCGGTAACGGCTCCCGTTTTACGAAAAGTTGCAACGTTCTTTTTGAAGACAGCAAACACAGGATGTGGATTGGAACTTCTGAAGGCTTGTTCCTATATATAAGAGAAACAAACTCTCTCACTCAATTCCTTTATTCTGCAAATGATCCGGCGAGTTTAAGCAATAACCTTGTGCTTGCAATTACGGAAGATAAAGATGGGAATATATGGATTGGCACATATGATGGGTTGAATATGTTAGCTCAGAATGGTCAAGAATTTATCAGGTTTAAGCATGCCGAAGGGAATCAACAAACACTCAATAGCAATTTAATTTATTCAATAGCTATTGATGAATCAAATAAATTGTGGATCGGTACATCAAAAGGACTGAATATCCTGGATACAAAAACAAAAAATATTACAGGTTATAATTTTGATCCCCGAAATACAAATGGTCTTTCAAGCAACAGTATTCGTGATGTTTACGTTGCCAAAGAAGGTATTTGCTGGATCGGAACATATCTGGGTGGTATCAGCAAGTATGATAAAAATCTCACCCTTTTTAATTTAGTACAAAGCAACCCGTTTGACAAACAAGGGTTGAATGCTCCCATTGTTACATCTTTCGCAGAATCAAAAAACGGGAATGTTTTTGTTGGTACAGATGATGGTGGCCTTAGTTTGTTTGATCCGGAAACAAAATTATTTCAGCAAATCAATATAAAGTCCAGGCGTCCGGAAAGTAAAGGGCTTTCGATCCTCACCTTAACAATGTCGGGGAATGATCAATTATTGATCGGAACGTTTGGTGATGGGTATTTTATTTATGATCAATCTTCCGGGAAGTATGAACAGTTGCTGCGGGGAACAAAAACTACCGACATTAATTCGAATCAGATCTATTGCATTAAAGAAGACAGAAAAGGGAACCGATGGATCGGCACAAATGGAAATGGCATTGTTGTTTTAAGTAATGACAATAAGGTACTATTTAAATTAACACCCAACCCCACATTATCCAACGATATTAACTTACCCATCAACGGATTTATACGTGATATTGTAGAAGCAAAAAATGGCGATATGTGGATTGCTACGCATGGTGGAGGTATTGCTGTTTATAATTCTTCTTCACGAAAATTTACAATTTATACAACTGTCAACAGCAAATTGCCCAATGATAAGGTTCTTACATTATTAGAAGACAGGCAAGGAAATATTTGGGCAGGTACGTTTGGCGGAGGCCTTGGATTATTTAACCGGAAGACAGGTCAGTTCATTTCTTATTCAGAAAAAGATGGGCTTAACAATAATAATATTTACAAAATAATTGAGGATAGTAACGGGCTTCTTTGGATCAGCACAAACAAGGGGCTGAGCAGCCTAGATACCGACACAAAAAAAATCAACAATTACAGTTATCACAATGGCATCCAGCATAATACTTTTATTCTTGGATCAGGCTTACGGTTACGAAACGGTGATTTGTTTTTTGGAGGCCACGAAGGCTTCAACTACTTCAATCCTTCAAACCTGAAAAAGAATAAAACTGCACCGCCTGTAATAATTACTGACCTGAAAATTTCTAACAGGTCGGTAGTTCCGTCGGAAGATGGGCCCATACAGGAAAATATTATAACTGCCAATGAAATAAACCTTGATTACAAACAAAACTTTGCCTTAAATTTTGTTGGCTTAAACTATACAGCCCCGGAACAAAACCAGTATGAATATAAGCTGGAAGGATTTGATAAGGACTGGATCAATATTGGAAATGCTTCAACAGTATCTTATACTAATATATCTCCCGGCACATATGTTTTCCGTGTAAGGGCAAGTAATAATAATGGCGTGTGGAATACACAAGGAACATCTATAAAGATATATGTACATCCTCCGTTCTGGCGCACCATTTATGCTTATATCTTATATATGTTCATCATTGTTGGTGCACTTATTTATTTCCGGCACAGAGGTATTGAAAAAATCCGACGTAAGTATATACTTGAGCAGGAACGGTTCCATGCAGAGCATGAACGTAAAGAAGCAGAACGGCTGCACGAACTGGATCAATTAAAACTTAAATTCTTAACAAACCTCAGCCATGAATTTCGTACGCCTATTTCTTTGATACTTGGTCCTGTAGATAATCTGATGGCGCAGGAAAAGAATAATGCTTTCCAGGTGCAGCTGAATATGATCAAACGCAATGGCAAACGATTGTTGAACCTGGTAAATCAACTGCTCGACTTCCGCAAAATGGAAGAACAGGAATTGAAATTGCAGCCAAAAGGAGGTGATCTTATTTCTTTTGTAAGGGAAGTTTTTGATTCGTTCCTGGATTTATCTGAAAGAAAGAAGATTAATTTCTCCTTAACATGCAACATTGAAAAATTCAACACCCGCTTTGATCATGATAAAATAGAACGGATACTATTCAATCTTTTATCAAATGCCTTCAAGTTTACACATGAAGGAGGAAGTATCAATTTTGAGATTGAAAAAAAGGATAGCATCTCTCCCGGCCAGATTACATGGATTTCAATGAGAATCCACGATTCCGGAATTGGAATTCCACACGATAAACAAGATGTTATTTTCGAACGCTTTTTTCAGAACACAACAGCGGCATCAATACTTAACCAGGGTTCAGGCATTGGGTTGTCAATTGCAAGGGAATTTGTAAAAATGCATGGCGGAACAATTGAGGTGGAAAGTGAAGTTGGAAAAGGAAGCACATTCACTGTTCAACTTCCTTTTACTGAATTACAAACAATAAACGAACAACCGGTTCAACCACCAAATGTTGAATCAGAAATTGCAGATCCTGTCGTGGCTGAAGAGGAAATAACAAAAGGTCTTGAAACAAATAAAAAATCAATTATCCCGTCAATTTTATTGATAGAAGATAATGATGATTTTCGATTCTATCTAAAAGAAAACCTTCGATTACAGTATAAGGTTTTTGAAGCAACGAATGGTTTAGAAGGTTGGCAAAAAGCTCTATCTGTACACCCATGTCTTATTGTGAGCGACATCAGCATGCCTCACATGGATGGTATAGAATTGTGCAAAAAAATCAAGGCAGACAAAAGAACCAGCCATATTCCCGTAATTCTTTTAACAGCTTTAACCGAAGAAAAAAATCAAATAAAAGGTTTGAAAACTGGAGCCAGCGACTACATCACAAAGCCATTTAACTTTGAAGTACTAAATGCAAAGATTAAAAATCTACTGGCTTTAAATGATTCGCTGAAAAATACTTATACCAAAAGAATTGAAGTACTCACACCAAAAGTTGAAGTGGAGTCGTCAACTGATAAACTGATTCAAAAAATTGTATTTTATATTGAAGATAATCTTACCGATACTCAACTATCAGTTGAAACTCTTAGTAAACATGTTGGCATGAGCAGGAGCACTCTCTACAGCAAATTGCTCGAACTAACGGGGCAAACACCGGTAGAATTTATTCGCTCTGTAAAACTCGATAAGGCAGCACAGTTGCTGGAGAAAAGTGAATTGACTATTGCAGAAGTAGCATACTCCGTAGGATTCTCCACTCCTAACTATTTTGCAAAATCATTTAAGGCAAAATTCAACATGCTGCCTTCAGAATATATGAATAAGAATAGAAAAAATGGCAAAATTGAATGAGAAGCAAATACGAGTAGTACGAAATAAAAGAGGTAATTTATTGTGTGACTCACAGGTTAGAACTCTACCCATTTTCCGAACACAAAATATTACGTCAACACCTTGAAGACAATACATAAAACAAAAAGGCAATCCGAATTGGATTGCCTTCCCTTATTGCAAAAACGATCAGTTCACATCAAACATCATATTTCCACTTCTCATTTTCACTTCTACTTTTCCTGTTGATGACAATACATTTATTTTCATTACAGGTACAAGCTCCTCGTCCGTCCACTTCTCCCCACTCTTCTTCCACAGCATCAGCGTTACAAAAACAGATTCTTTCTTTGGGTTCAGTTGTTGCGATGCATTGATGACCATACTTTCTTTGCTCTGCGGATGTACATTGGCTGTGGCAATTGCTTTTGCACTCTTCCAGTCTTTCACAGGAATTAATGCAAGTTGATATTCGCCATTGTCGATGATCGTAACTGTATATCCTTTTACTTTTCGTGTGGTTGTTTTAATTGGATTCTTCAGCTTCGGTAATGCATAATGTCCCAAACGGATTTTTGTTGCGGTATCGCTGATCACTTTATCAACACGCAGAATACCGTTTGGCAAGGGCATATCGGCCAACTGAAATTTGATGTTGCTGTTTGTTTCAACTACAGCATCACGATAGTAGATGCCATTCTCAAACTTTTTAAAATCATACAAGCGCAATGGTTCCCATTCATTCTTTTTATTGAGTACGATATAGTTCATGGCTACAACACCTGCAACACTATCGGCCTGCCAGGGGAATACACTGTTATACGAAAGACGATTGTAGTTTTCACTCGCACGGAAAGGTTCATTGGCTCCAATGGCTTTTACTTTACACCATGCTCTTATTTCTGATGCACCAATGTTTGGATAATCAGTAATGAGGATATGTGAACTGTCCTGGTATTTGTTATATACTTTTCCTTTTTGTAACTCTTTCTCCCACGCTCCTTCGTTTTCTGTTGCAGTCCAGAATGGATTGTCTTCGGGGATCATCAACGCCACAAATGCTTTACCCATCCAGTAAGCAGAACCTCTGCAACTGTAAGGTTGCACGGCTGGCTCAAACGCTCCGTAAAAACCAAGCGTTGGTACATTATCCTGTAAAAATTCCGGATGCGGTAAGAGCTGTAACATTACACCTGAAGATATCCTCCGCATCCAACCATAATTAATGGTTGGATCGTTTTCAAAACCCATTAACGGAAATGGTGCAATAGAACCAATGCGGTAACTCATACTCCTGCCCCACATTACCATCTTACCATCACGACTAAACAAATAAGGATAGTTATTCTTTACGTCTTTAAAATTATTCATGAACTTCTCTGCATACTCCGGATAATATTTCTTTCCAAAGTATTCGCTCCACACAGGACCATACATTTGAAAAGCCCACATGCTGTAATAATCATAAGCAGGTGCATCATTGTACCAACCGCTGCCACGATAATGCGCTAACGATTTATCAAGGTATTCAATCAACAGCTTTTCATTAACTGTATAGCCTTTGCTCTTAAAAAAACTCAACACAAAAATGTTGAAGAACTTCCAGTTCGAAGCAACTGTCTTTCCATCGCCATAACTTAACATGGTTGATGCCAGCAGATCCTGCTGATCTTTTGTTAAGGGATCAAACAACACTTCAGGAATGTAAAACATCGATACCGATAATGCTCCAAACTCTACCAGTATCTGGTTCGGCCCTCCACCCGTTGCCTGTGGCCTGATGTAAGATGCACTTTTCGGATCGAGCAAATTCAATATCTGGTGACGATAATAATCTGCCACTTTAATATTATTGACAACAAG